>NZ_AKIX01000024.1:0-32888 GCF_000282075.1 Brevibacillus sp. BC25 | reverse complement strand
AGCCTGTTTAATCGGCTGCCGTAATTTTATAAACAGGCAAATGTCCACCCGTTAATCCGTTATCATTACCGAAGGAGTAGCAGTTCGCACGAAGATGATCGCATCAAAAGCTTTTGCTGGAACCATCTGCAACGTATACAGCTTCTCCATTTTTCCATACCATCCACTAAAAACATCACCGATTGCACTGATGGGCTGAGCTTTGTTCAAATAGGTGTAAAAATCCGCATGATGTTTTGCCTTTGCAAAGTCAAGGAATCCATCCGCCATGCCTGTCTGTGCAAACAGAACAGCTAGCCGATTATTGCCACTATTTTTTACCGAAAACTCTTTGCGCTCATTGGTAGTGGCGTCATTCGCAAGGAAGGTGCTTTCGTAGAATTCACTTCCGATTGCGTAATATTGGTCCCCCAAGGCTTTTGCGAGATGTGCCCCCATGCAGGTTGTCATTCCTACGGAAGTGGAGGTTTTTTCAATGTGTCCATTATGTCCGGCGATGAACAGGTTGTTGTGACTGTAATGTTTCTTTTCAAAGGATAAAATCCACATCACTTTGTCCGCCATATAGCGATCACGGGTGGTGCTATAGTTCGCATTTGTTCCACGCAGTGTAGCGTTTTGCTTGATTGATTCTGCGAAGGCAGTAGCCAGCTCATATTCTTTCTCAGAGCTTTTCGTGATGTAAACGGATTGGTTTTGTTTCATCTGCTCCATCAAGCTTTTTATGTGGGAGAGCGCTTCTTGTACGAGGGTGATCTTTTGATCATACACCGTCTTATCATTCAGATTCGTAAGCAGCTTCTCATACTTGGATGCGAGTGTCGGATCAACTTTTTTCAAATAGGAGAATAGCCCGTTTTTGTTATGATCATAGCGTTGCATGTCAAAGCCATAGAAATGAATTTGATCTTTGGCATCCCGCTGCTCATTAAAGGCGCGCATCCATGAGAGAAGGGCGGCCATTTCTTCTGTATTGTAAATCGTAAATCCGATGGCTTTTGCGGCATCCTGTGCAGTTCCGCTGCCGCCTAAGATGTATTCATTGACCTTTTGTCCGCCGCCAAAATCACCTTCGATGGCAAATACGCGATAACCTTGTTTTTCTACCAAATGCTTAAAAATAGCTAACTTCAGCGTAGTGAATTGCTTGTTGCCATGCGTAGCTTCTCCAAACCCGATAATGGTTTTGGCAGGAAGCTCCATTTTTGAGACAGGGACGAGGTTTGCTTGCAATGACTGCTGCAAGGTGTTGGCTGATGCGGGATGGAACCCTGTCAATACACTCAGGATGATGAACAAGCTGATGGTGAATAGGAGTTTTCTCTTCATGTCACTCTCTCTTTCTTGCGCTGATCTATTGTTTGTATGTGGTTTTTCTTACCATTTCCTCTATTATACTCCTTTATGAAGTCGTTTACCTTGATTAAAAAAACGCACCTGGGTTTCATAATCCCCGGGTGCATTTTCTCATTGTTACTTCACATATTTCGCCCGATACTCATCTGCCAGCATGGACATGAGAATAGAGTCGTGATAGGTGTGGTTGTAATACAGGGCTTGGCGCTGTATGCCTTCACGTTGGAAGCCGAGCTTTTCATACGTGTGGATGGCACGTTCGTTAAAGGAAAATACGTTTAGCTCGATACGATGCAGATTGAGGATGCCAAAACCATAATCGAGCATTAGCAGGAGGGCTTCGCTTCCGTAGCCTTTGCCTTGATGGGCATTTTGGTCAATAGAAATTCGGATAAAGGCGTTGCGATTATTCCGATCGATATCCCCGATCTGGACGTCGCCAATCACCTGATCATTTTCACACAGGCAGATCAATAAGAGGACACTGGAAGAGTCCTGGCCTTTGTTTTCGATGTACTGGTGGATTTGCTCACGCGTGAAATGCTTTTGGGTACCAGTCAGCATACGCGTTTCCTTGTTGAACAAGGAACGGTAGAGTATTTCAGTATCTTCTGTGCCGATCGGTCGCAAAAAGACGCGTTCTCCTTCCAAAAAGCGAACCGCTGCACGTGTATTCTCCTGTGACATAGACATAGTCGTTGTCCTCCTGTTCGTTCAAAACTTCTTTTTCTTAGGATAACGAGCAAGTGTATACTTGAAAATGTGCAGTTTTGTAAAAATGAAAAGGACAGATGGAGGGGGAAATCGAGATGCTCTTGACCCCAAACTGGCAGGGAAACGACAACGAGCCGCAATACGTACAGCTTTATGCTTATTTGAAAAAGGAAATCGTCGCAGGACGTTTGGCGGTGAGTAGCAAGCTGCCGTCCGTTCGCAAGCTGGCTGACTTGCTGGGCGTAAGCACAACACCCGTGGAGATGGCATACCAGCAGCTACTGGCGGAAGGTTTTATCCAAAGCAAACCGCGCAGTGGGTACTATGTGGAGAAATTACCCGATCCTGAAGTGAAGCCGGGTGCTGGTGCGAGTACACAAACCATCCAGCGGCCCATGATGCGTGACGAGCGGGAGTATGTCTATGACTTTCATCTCTCCCGCAATGATTTTTCGTTATTTCCAACCATGATTTGGCGTCGTTTGTACAATGAGACGCTTCATATAGAGCAGCAGGAGAATCTTTTTTATGGAGATCCGCAAGGGGAGGCTGGACTCAGGAAGCAAATCGCTGACTATTTGCACAGGTACCGGGGTGTCGCTTGTTCACCAAATCAAGTGGTGATTGGGGCGGACCAGTTTGGCTTGCTGTCCTTGATCTGTTTGATGGTAAAGCCGCAGTTCCAACGCATCGGCGTAGAAAATCCGGGATATTTGCTGTTTGCCAATACGTTTCGCCAGCACGGATACGACGTGGTGCCGATCTCACTGACAGAGGACGGAATTAGCGTCAGTGAGCTATATGAGTCAGGGATTGGGTTGGCCGCCGTTTCTTCGGCTCATCAATACCCACGTGGGATGATCATGCCCATATCTAAGCGGCTGCAATTGCTCGAATGGGCCAAAAATGTGGGAGGATACATCATCGAAGACGATTACGACGGAGAGTTTCGTTATCATGGCAGACCGATTCCATCCATGCAGGGTTTGCTCCCGCATGCGAATGTTATCTATATGGGGAGTTTTGCGCAGGTGTTGGCGCCAGCTATCGGTATTTGGTACATGGTCTTGCCAGAATCTCTGCTGGATACATACTACAACCTGCTGCGCGAGACATTGCTGGAACCATCCTCATCCCGACTGCATCAACGGACGATGGAAGCCTTTATGGAAAAAGGATATTTTGAAAAGCATGTCCGCAAAATGCGCAAGCTGTACCGCAAAAAGCACGATACGCTGCTACTGGCTGTGCACAAGCATTTTGGCGAAAGAGCGACTGTCATCGGAGCTGATGCGGGTTTTCATGTCCTGCTGCGGGTAAACAGCGCACGAAGCGAAGAGGAGCTGAAAAAGCTGGCGATTCAGGCCGGCGTGAGAGCCTCGTCCGCATCGTTTACATGGCTGGTGCCACCCAATCCCTTGCCAAAAGAGTTTTTCCTCGGCTTCGCGGGCATTCCTCTGGAAAAAATCGATCCCGGTATTAAGGCACTGAGCCAAGCGTGGTTGGGCGATTGTTGACAATGAACAAGTGCGCCGTTATGCTTAGAGTACGTTTTGGAAAATATGAAAAACAAAATATTTTCCTTGTTTTCGAGAGGGGGGCAAGAACATGCAGGAGCGAATCCTACAATGCGCCTATCATGAGATTGAGACCAAGGGCGTCCGTTTTACCATGTCCGATTTAGCTCGACGCGCAGGCGTTAGCACCAAGACGTTGTATGCGAGCTTTCCATCGAAAGAAGCCTTGATCACCAAAGTCATTGAAGAAAACATCGAGGATTTGCGTAAAGCGGAAGATCAGATTTTACAAGATCCTGACCTCGATTTGGTAGAGAAGATGCGACAGCTCCTGGCACTGGTCCCGAACAACTTCTCACGAACGGACCTGCGCGTGTGGTACGAGCTGAAGCGCTACTATCCCGAGCAATGGAAGCGGATCGACGAGTTCAATCAACAGGAGTGGGAGCATGTTCGGATCATTCTGGAGCAAGGGGGAGAGGAGGGCGTGTTTCGTCGTATTCAGCTTCCGATCTTGATTCAGATGTATACTGGAACGCTCAACCAGCTGATTGATCAGCAGTTAGCAAACCAGCATCATGTGACGATTGGCGATGCGTTGGATGCGGTCATCGATATTTTACTAGGTGGCATCGTAGATTCTTCGTCTTCAAACAAGTAAGTAGGAGGAACATAATGAGTTGGGTCTATCTATTAATGGCCATTTTGCTAGAGGTGGCTGGAACAACATCGATGAAGCTGTCTGACGGCCTTAGCAAGCCTGTCCCCAGTGTGATGATGTTTATCTTTTATATTTTGTGCTTCTCGTCGCTGAGCCTGGCGCTCAAGGAAATGGAGGTCGGGACTGCCTATGCCATCTGGTCGGGTCTCGGCACGGCGATCATTGCGGTCATTGGTGTGGTGATCTTCAAGGACGCCTTCACTGTCAAAAAAGTAATTGCTGTCGGACTGATCATCATGGGTTGTGTGCTGTTGAATCTGGGCGACTCCTCTCACGCGCAATCTTCGAAAGATACAGGAGTAGCTGAGGCGAAATGAGTGAGAAAAATGTAAGGGCAATGCTAGTGTTCTTCTGGGTGACCGATGTGGCTTTTGTCGTATACTGGCTCATTACATTTTTTGAGCTTCTCCCTGTGGAATATCTGTATCAGGATTACTACGACCCCAATTTACTCGCATGGAACCTGTCCTTTTTTCCATTGGATATTTTTATTTCCATTACGGGCTTTGCCAGTCTGTACGCCTATCGCAGAGGAAGGAACATCTGGAAGCCGCTCGCCATGCTGTCGCTCGTTTTGACATCTTGCTCGGGTTTACAGGCGATCGCTTTTTGGGCGTTCAAGGCAGATTACGATTGGTCTTGGTGGATTCCGAACTTGTATCTGCTGATTTACCCGTTATTCTTTTTGCCGGGCTTGATGCGAGAACTGGCAGAAGTGAAGGAAAGGGATTCTTGACAAATTTTGAGCAGTGGCTATATAGTAGGTCTTAAGTTAATAGTGCTGTGGAGATTGGGAGATCAGCTAATATTTGTAAAATGAGGGCATTGGCTCTTGTTTTGCGAGTATTAGCTTTTTTATTTTCTCTCCAAACAAACCACAAAGGAGTTAGCGTATTGTAAGCGCTTTACGGGAATAGGTTTACGTTTTTTCCAAAAAGGGGGAGGATGGGCCATGTCTATTTATGTAGGGGAATTGATCGGGACGATGATCTTGATCATTTTGGGGGCAGGTGTTTGCGCCGGACAGAACTTGAAAAAGGCGTATTCCCAAAACGGCGGTTGGATTGTGATTACGCTGGGGTGGGGGCTGGCAGTTGCGTGCGGAGCGTATGCAGTAGGAAGCATTAGCGGAGCGCATTTGAATCCGGCACTTACGATTGCACTGGCAAGCATCGGTCAATTTCCGTGGGAGCATGTGCCGGGCTACGTAGCGGCTCAACTGATTGGGGCGCTTATGGGAGCGACATTCGTCTGGATCTTTTATTACCCGCATTGGCGTGAGACGGATGATGCAGGAGCCAAATTGGGCGTATTTGCAACGGGGCCCGCGATTCCTAATACAGTCGCGAATCTGTTCAGTGAAATTTTAGGTACGTTTTTCTTGGTGCTCGGTCTACTGGCGATTGGAGCGAATAAATTTGCAGAAGGACTGAATCCGTTTATCGTCGGTTTCCTGATTGTCGCAATCGGTTTGTCTCTTGGTGGTACTACTGGTTATGCGATCAATCCAGCTCGTGACCTGGGACCTCGTCTCGCTCATGCTCTCTTGCCTATCCACGGCAAAGGAAAGTCCAACTGGCGCTATGCATGGATTCCTGTTGTTGGACCTATCATTGGAGCAGTAAGTGGAGCGTTTTTTTACAAATGGACGTTTACAGATCATTCGCTGACAGGTGTAATAGCATTAGCGGCTTTCATGGTGATTGCCATCGTGGTCGGAATAACAACCAAAAAATCAATCGGCAGCAAGGAGCGACTCGCATCCGAAAGTGCGCGTTCCTAGACATAAAGGCAAGAATGAAGGCGATTCCAAATGAGTGAAGGAGGAACAGTTGTCATGGACAATAAATATATGCTTTCCCTCGATCAAGGAACCACGAGCTCTCGTGCTATTTTATTCGATAAATCAGGTGCCATTATCGGTGTTGCCCAGAAGGAATTCACGCAAATCTATCCGAAGCCGGGTTGGGTGGAGCACAATGCCGAGGAAATCTGGGAATCACAGCTGGAGGTTTTGAAAGCGGTTTTACTGGAGAATCATGTAAAACCGGAAGAAATCGCAGGAATCGGGATTACCAATCAGCGGGAAACAACCGTGGTATGGGATAAGCACACGGGCAAGCCGATTCACAATGCGATTGTATGGCAAAGCAGACAGTCCATCGATATTTGCAACCAGTTGAAAGAGCAAGGCTATGAGCAAACCGTTCGTGAAAAGACAGGATTGTTGATTGACGCCTACTTTTCCGGTACAAAGGTAAAATGGCTGCTCGATCATGTGGAGGGAGCACAGGAAAGAGCCGAGAAAGGCGACCTCTTGTTTGGAACCATTGATACATGGCTGATTTGGAAGCTGACCAATGGCCTTGTACATGTGACCGACTATTCCAATGCTTCGCGCACGTTGATGTTTAATATTCATTCCCTGGAGTGGGACGACGAGCTGTTGAACATGCTGCAAATCCCGAAAGCCATGCTGCCAGCTGTCCGTCCTTCCAGCGAATTGTACGGCTACACAGACGAGAAGCTTTTCGAATTCCAGATTCCGATTGCCGGGATTGCCGGAGACCAGCAGGCCGCTTTGTTTGGGCAGGCGTGCTTTGCGGAAGGGCAGGCCAAAAACACATACGGAACAGGTTGCTTCATGCTGATGAATACCGGAGAAAAGGCAGTTGCATCCAAAAACGGGTTGTTGACGACCATTGCCTGGGGTGTGGATGGCAAGGTAGAGTACGCCCTGGAAGGCAGTATTTTTGTAGCTGGTGCGGCGATTCAATGGCTGCGTGACGGGCTCAAGCTGATCGGAAAATCATCGGATTCGGAAAAACACGCACTCGCTGTTGACACCACAGATGGTGTTTATATGGTTCCTGCTTTTGTCGGACTGGGAGCACCGTATTGGGATATGGAAGCAAGAGGCGCGATCTTTGGCTTGACCCGTGGAACGACGGAAGATCATTTGATTCGGGCAGCGTTGGAGTCTCTGGCTTATCAGACACGGGATGTGCTTGAAGCGATGGAGGCTGATTCCGGCATCCGGCTGCAAAAGCTGGCAGTAGACGGTGGAGCCGTGGCGAACAACTTTTTGATGCAGTTCCAGTCCGACATCCTGAATACAGAGGTTGAGCGTCCGCGTGTCAATGAAACGACCGCGCTGGGAGCAGCTTACCTGGCAGGGCTTGCCGTCGGGTATTGGGGCAGCAAGGAAGATATTGTGAATAACAAAGTGGTGGAGCGCTCCTTCTCACCGGATATGGCGGAGGAAGTGCGCCAGGGGCTATACGCAGGTTGGAAGCAAGCTGTTACGGCAACGATGGGTTACAAGATTAGGCATTGATTTTTGCGTAAAAGAGGTCTAAAGTTAAAGATAAGTTAATCATGCTGTGGAGACTACGGAGACAGCCAGTATCAGAAGGGCAATGACATTGCATTGCTTCTTTTGGATATTGGCTGTCTTTTTCTTTTAGAGAGGATGAGAAGAACGATGAACGATCAACATGCATTATCATCAAGTCAACGCCAGGCTTGTCTGGATAAAATGGCAAACAAACAACTCGATCTTTTGGTAATTGGCGGTGGGGTAACGGGAGCAGGTATTGCCCTCGACGCAGCTGCGAGAGGTCTGAGTGTCGGACTCGTGGAAAAACAGGACTTCGCAGCGGGTACCAGCAGTCGCTCTACCAAGCTCGTTCATGGAGGATTGCGCTATTTGAAGCAGGGCGATGTGCAGCTGGTGCGGGAAGTAGGCCGGGAGCGAGCTATTTTGTATCGCAATGCGCCACATATCGTCATCCCTGAAAAAATGATTTTGCCAATCGTGAAAAATGGTACCTATGGCAAGCTGGCAACCTCTATTGGTTTGTATGTTTACGATGTGCTGGCTGGAGTAGAAAGAAAAGAACGACGCATCATGCTGAACAAACAGAAAACCGTGGAGGCAGAACCGCTGTTGCGCCGCGATATTCTCAAGGGCGGCGGGCTCTATTTTGAATATCGGACAGATGATGCTAGGCTTACTGTTGAGGTCATGAAAACAGCAAGCTCGCACGGAGCACTCTGCGTGAACTATACTGAAGCCATTGGCTTTATTTATGAAAACGGCAAAGTCATCGGGATTCGCGCGATGGATTTGCTTACGGGTACAGAGTACTCCCTTCATGCCAAAAAAATCGTCAACGCAGCAGGTCCTTGGGTGGATCAGCTTCGAGAAAAAGACCACTCCCTGTACGGCAAGCGCCTCCATCTGACAAAAGGTGTCCATCTGGTCGTGCCATATAACAGACTGCCGTTGAAGCAGGCCGTTTACTTCGATGTATCCGATGGGCGCATGCTGTTTGCCATTCCGCGCAATAACAGTACGTATATCGGTACCACTGACACGAATTACAAAGGTGTGCTGGAGCGACCAACGGTGACGAGAGAAGACATGCAGTATGTATTGAATGCCGCGAACGAGATGTTCCCTTCTGTGAAGCTGACGGAACAGGATGTCAGCTCCAGTTGGGCAGGACTCAGACCGCTGATCCATGAAGATGGCAAGTCTCCATCCGAATTGTCACGTAAGGACGAGATTTTTTACTCCAAAAGCGGGCTGATTACGATCGCAGGTGGAAAATTGACGGGCTTCCGCAAGATGGCCGAGCGCATTGTGGATGTGGTGGCCAAGCAGTTGACCGAAGAAGAGGGCAGAGCATTTGAAGCTTGCCGGACAGACAAAATCGTCCTCGCTGGCGGAAATTTTGACTCCGCAGCCAAGATTCCTGTATTTGTGAAAGCACAGGCAGAGCGACTTCGCCAATGGGGAATCACCGAGGAACAAATCCGCGTTCTGGTCGGGAAATATGGAAGCAACAGTGAGCAAATCGTAACGATGTGCCAGGAGCTTTTGACACAAAATGCTCAAAATGTGTCTCCGATCGAAGCACTGCTGAAAGCAGAACTGCGCTACGCTGTAAAGGAAGAAATGGTCATGACCATGAGCGATTTTCTGATTCGTCGCAGTGGCAGACTATTCTTCGAGAGGGATACACTGGAGCCCGTGTATCGATTGGTGGGAGAAGAGCTCGCTCATGAGCTGCAATGGTCGGATGAAAGAAAAGAACATGAAATAAAAGCGTTTGAAGAGGAATATCATCTTGCGAAAACATTTCAATAGGGGTGATTCGTGATTGGCAAACCAGATCAATCAAGTCATACTTCCTGCAGCCCGGACATTAAAAGAATTTGATGAACTCATGGAAAGCTGCTACGAGCGCATTATTTTGCTGAATGCTCATGTAGCGCAAGTAAAGCCACTGGGCAAACGGGCCAGAGCGTTCGGGAAAAAACTGCTGATCCATGCTGATCTCATAGACGGCTTGAAGTCTGATGAATATGCGATGGAGTTTCTTGCGCAAGAAGCACAGCCCGAAGGAATCATCACCACACGGAACAGTGCCGTTCTTGCCGCCAAGAAAAAAGGGCTCATTTCCATCCAACGACTTTTTCTCATTGATACGATGGCATTAGATAGCAGCCTTACCCAGCTTGCGAGAACCAAACCGGATTACGTCGAGGTTTTGCCAGGAATCATTCCCCACCTGATCGAAGAAATCACTGTACGAACCAATATTCCGGTTATCGCTGGAGGATTTATTCGTACAAAAGAAGATGTGGATCGTGCTATTCTTGCCGGTGCGACATCTGTAACCACTTCTCGCAGAGAGCTGTGGACGAAATCATAATGGCATATCAGGGTAGTCAAAAGCCGGTCATTCCTGTTCGTAGGAATACCGGTTTTTTTGTGTTTGTCCGTAAATAAAATAGGTAGGTGACGATGATAGGGGAGGTAGGTAGATACCCTTTTATTTGTATAAAGGTCAGGAGTCTATGCGGATGAACGTCACCGTGCATATACACATATAGTCAACAAAAATAAGAGGAAAGAAGGCGGTTGCGTGAATTATCAAAGCTCTCAATGGCAATCATCGTATTCTCCGAGGGAAGGGCAGTCTTCTTATTACCCTTGGCAAAGAGATCGGGAACGGCCACCAGGATGGGATCGTGGAGGAGACTGGCAGAGACCTTTCAGGAGTTGGGAGTTTGACCACAGACGGAGATGCCCAGATCATTGTCGTTGGTGCCCTCCTGGCTGCTGTGGACGCTTTCGCTAACAGATAAATAGTAAAACGAGAGCCAAATCTTGAGATGGATTCGAGAGATTTGGCTCTTCTTTTGGACAATTGAGAGAAGAGCTGGCGGAGCGGGCGGGGCATAGCGGACAGTATTTGATGATCAGCATGGAGGAATCGACGAAAACAGAGGCGATCATCAGCATGTATGAGCGCTTGGCACAGCGACATGAAAATGTGGGCATTACGATTCAAGCACATTTGCACCGCTCGTTGGATGATGTGAAACGGGTGCTAGGACTCCCGGGGAAAATTCGTTTGGTCAAAGGCGCATTCAAGGAACCCCAGGAAATCGCATTGGCGCGTTCAGTGGAGTTGAACGAACGATACCTGGAGCTGGCTGACATGTGTGTGCTAGCTGGGCGCGAATGCTCACTCGCCACGCACGACCAAGTGATTGTAGACGAGCTAGTCCGGCGAGACTTCAGGATGTAGGGTATGGCATAGGAAAGCGTTCAATTTGATGTGGGATGCTGCAAAGGTATGGTAAACCAAAAGGAATGCTGCGTCCCTTGTGACTGCAACCCAACTTTTCCGTTCTGTTGCTCGATAATTTCCTTTACGAGAGATAAGCCTAATCCCGATCCACCTGTATCCCTACTCCGGGACGAATCTAACCGATAGAATCTCTCGAAAATGAGAGATTCTTTTTCTTTCGGAATCGGCTGGCCGATATTTGTGACGGTAACCTGGTAGGCAGACTCAGTGTGCCCTCCTGTAATAGACACCCAACCACCCTCGTCATATTGCAGTGCATTCGTCAGGAGATTATGCAACACTTGTTTTAACCCGTCTTCATCTCCGATTACTTGCGCTGTCTCTATATCGGAGGATATCGCTATTTCTTTGTTCCTGAACTCCAATGAAAAATGCTCGAGACAAGATTCCATAATCTTATCGATAGCGAGTACACTCCTCTTATTGTCGTTCGATATTTTCTTTCCTTGCCAGACATTTAATTGGTGCAGCTGCTCTACCAAACGGGTAATGCGTATGGATTCTTCGTGAAGGGATTGGAACAGCTCGACCGAGCCTTGAATAATTCCAGAGCTTAGTGCTTCCAAATACCCGTTAATATTGGTTAATGGGGTACGCAGTTCATGGGCAATATCAGCCAGCATTTTTTTTCGTAGCTCTTCGACTTGCTTCAATTTCAGGCTTAACTGATTGAAATCATCCGTCAACTGACCGATTTCATCGCGAACACGAATGGTGAGAGGATCAGGCATGTCTCCTTGAGCCATTTGTCGTGTAGCACTTCCTAATTTCTTGAGCGGTTGAAGCAGCTTCTTGACGAAAAAGTAGTGGAAAATCCCAGCAATCACTGCGGTTGCCAAGCTGGCTTTGATCAAAAATGTCTGCATCGTCTGCGTAAATGCAGCACTCTCTGCTTGACTTACAGAGGGGGAGTTTGCAAAAAGCAGGCAGGCATAGTCTTTCACAGTAACGCCAGCAAGCCAGATCGCGATACCAATCACAGCTGCGTTGATCAAAATAAGCTTCCATAAAATATTGATTCGAACAGGATTATTTTTGATAAGCAACAAAGCGATACCCCATTCCCCGGATGGTTTCAATGAGTTCGCTGTCACCATCCCACTTCAGTTTTTCTCTCAGCTTGCCGATGTGCACATCAATCGTTCTTTCCGTCACGACCTTTTCATTGTGGGGATACAGTTCATCAATGATCTGTTCCCTAGTCAGAATTTGATTGGGGTGCATCATCAAAAAATACAACAGGCGAAATTCATGCTGTGTTAGCGAAATGCTCTCTCCTAGGTAATGAACTTCCCCGCGTAATGCTTTTATCGTTAGGCCCCGATACGTAATTTTGCTGCATCGTTGGTTTGTTCTACGCAAGATAGATTCTACCCGTGCTACGAGTTCACCCGGGCTAAATGGCTTCGTCACATAATCATCTGCGCCTGATTTTAAGCCTTCAATCCGGCTCTGTTCCTCGACCTTTGCCGTTAACATGATGATAGGGATTTCTTCCTTCCAATCTGCCCGGATGCTTTTGCAAACTTCTTCTCCGCTTACTTTTGGGAGCATTAAGTCTAGAATAACAAGGCAAGGGTCGTATTTTCGAAAGGCAACGAGGGCTTCCTCTCCGTCTCCGGCTTCATATACCTCATATCCTTCCCTTTCGAGGTACAGGACAATGAGTTTACGAATCTTCACGTCATCCTCTACTACTAATATTCCGGTCCCCTTGACTGCCATTTTGCATACCTCCCGACTCACTAACGTGTCTGTGCAACCATATTTTCCATCATCTCATAATTCATCGGACCGATTACTTTCTGTTGAATGACGCCATTCGAATCAATGATATAGCTGGAAGGGAGTGCTACGACTTGATAGATATCCGCTACCTCGTTTTGTTCATCCAGTACGACCGGAAATGTAATCCCGAATTCATCTAAAAATGTGGGGATACTGTCTACATTTTTCTCTGATGTGGTCATATTTACAGCAAGAATCGTGACATTTTCATCTTTGTATTTCTCGTAAAACTTTTGCATGTCCGGCATTTCTGCTCGACAAGGTGGACACCAGGTTGCCCACATATTTACGATGACCTTTTTTCCTCGCAAATCGGAAAGCTTGATACTTTTTCCATCCAGTGTGTTTAGCTCGAAGTCAGGCGCTAGGTTGCCTTGGTTAATCCCAACAGTCAGGGAAGAGTCAGTCGTCGCTTGCTCACTGCTCGTTAGTCTTGCTTCACGGACATCATTTTTCTGTATAGTATCGTAAGCTCCCCATCCAACCAATCCGAGCAGGAGTACAATCACGATTATATTTTTCTTCATGGAAAATCATCCTTTCATTATAGCACTGGAGCGAATTGCGCCAGCCAGGCACTTAATTTTTGTAATTGCCCCGTAAACAGCAGCAAGCCCATCACAATCAAAATCCAACCATTTATCAGAGACAGCCGTGGCAGCCATTTATTTACTTTTTTCATGACACCTAATGATCTTGTAATCAGTAAAGAAATCAAGAGAAAAGGCACTCCTAAGCCGAGCGAATAAAACAGCAGCAAAAAGATCCCACTGTACATCGTTTCAGCAGACCCTGCCAAGAGCAGGATCGAAGATAAAGCGAGGCCAACACAAGGTGTCCAGCCTGTCCCAAAAGCGAGACCGACTACAAATGAGTGCCATCCGTTCTTGGGCCCCTTGGTTTCCCATTGCTTTTGAAACATGAGAAAACGCAGGTTTAATAG
The DNA here is from genome assembly GCF_000282075.1 of Brevibacillus sp. BC25. Classification (NCBI taxonomy): domain Bacteria; kingdom Bacillati; phylum Bacillota; class Bacilli; order Caryophanales; family Paenibacillaceae; genus Brevibacillus; species Brevibacillus sp. BC25. The sequence continues at coordinate 19,181 of NZ_AKIX01000024.1, read as the reverse complement.
CCCAGCTGTCTGTAGACCGAATAGGATAATGAGCAGGCCAGCGACCTTTTCTAATACCCCTCGATTGGCAGCAAAAAATTGTCCGATCACACTGGCAGAGGCGCCCATCATCATGAAAACTACTGTAAAGCCAAGGATGAAAAGGAGAGAACGAACCATCAGCACTTTTTTGGAAACACTTATCTTGTCGCCGCTCACATAGGAACCCGTAAGATTGGCCACATAAGCGGGCAAAAGCGGAAAAATACAAGGGGAGAAAAACGATAGCATTCCTGCCGCAATAGCAAATAAGATTGAAATTTGATCCATTGATAAATCCTCCATGCTTACGATTCTTGCAAGCTTCTTTCTTTGCTGAGATTTTGAAAAAACAAACAGCACAGGGTAATGACTAAAAAGAATAGCTGCTCACTGGATAAACCTAAAAACACCGCGACAGAATGACCTTTCAGAAAGCCGTTAAAAATTTGTCCCATGCTATACCAAAGGATGAGGTGATTAATGTCACGGGGGTTCCCAATTCTCTCTTTTTTGCGGTACATCCAGATCAGCAGTACGATCGCAAGGACAAGCTGGCTGAGATCATATAGGCGTAATTGCAGCGGTTGGTTGAGCAAAAGTGGGAACAGAGAATAGACGAATTGATAGGTGAACAAGCCCACCGCCATGACTGAGGCATACAACCAAAAGGAGATGGTGCGCCTTTTGGATTGAATGTACAGAAAACAAAGGACGACGATTGCAGCTAGCCAAATTCCTCGTTCGCCCCCTGAAAAATAAAGAAGGTAGTAAGGATTGTTCAGCACACTAACGGGATTGAAAAGAATGACACTAAACTTCCAAATCAAGAAAGCCCAGAAAAGCACACTGGATATATCCTCCATAATCGGCTTGCTTACATCGATCTGGTTCTTCACCCAATACTTCATGACTATATAAGCTGTCAGAGCAGAAAGGGCAATTGCGATCCATTCGTACTTGATAATCAACGGGCCCCAGAAGATAGCGTCTTGCATGATGTTCCGCCTCCTTTCTCCCATACTGTAGAACCTGATTGTTAAGATTCATTAAAGAAGCGAAAAAAGCTAAGCTCTCGGTTACGAGAAGGATTTTCCAACAGCCGTGTAAAATCCACTTGTACATAGTGACCAATCGACTTCATTTTGAAAAAAATGTAGCTATTTGTCTGGAAATAACGTCAATAACTGTATGAGATGAAAAGATAGGAAGAAAAAAGAATGGTCCGTGGAGGTTTTGAACGAATGAAAACGGCGCAGTGCAAGCGATGGCTCCTGGCCTTCTGTGCGTTCCTCCTGTTGGTAGCAGGTGTTCCTGTAGGATTAACGGGGACAGCTTTGGCAGAGGGAAACATTCAGCTGGGAGTAACAGTCGGAATTGAAGGAAAGTACAGGCAAACGGGAATGGTTCCCGTTGTCGTCACGGTGAAAAATGGAGGGGCGGATATTGAAGGGGAGCTGTTTGTCGCCACTGGGGAACAGGGAGACAGACGCTTCGCGGTTGCCAATTACCAGCCGGTTTCGATTGCAAGCGGAGTGACCAAGCAGGTAACGATTCTCGTTCCTGGATCAGAGCTGCATGGCAGTTCTTTTGTGGCCTTGATGCAAAATAATAAGATGATCGCGCAAACGCCGATAACAGGTAGTTCATACAGCGAAGATACGCTGATGATCGGTGTGTTGGCAGAAAACCCCGACACAGCTAACTTCCTTGGTGTACTACCGAAAGGCTCTATTCATAACCCTGTCCAGCTCTTGACGATGAAGGCAGACAATATGCCAGTGACAGGTACACAGCTTCAGATGATTAACATGCTCGTCATCAATAATTTTGCTTTGGATTCATTGAATGAACAGCAGATCAAAGCGATTCGGGATTGGACGAAATCTGGCGGGATGCTGATTTTAGCCGGAGGAGCACAGTACAAGAAAGCTGGAGGAGTTTTAGGCGACTTGTCACCAGTAGAAGTGACAGGAGTGACGAGTGTACAGACACTCTCTAGTTTAAAAGTGGATAAGACCAATCCAATTGCACTAACATCGCCCTTTACTGTAAGCAATGGGACATTGAAGACAGGGAAAGTTTTGTACACCGAAGGAAATATTTCGCTGATGGCTGTACATAACGTGGGAGCCGGAAAAGTATTGTACGTAGCCTATGATTTGGCGGCGGAACCAGTAGCCAGCTGGGCAGGAAACAGCCGCTTTTGGGCAGATACATTAGTAAAGGCTTTTGGTTCTTCCATCAACGCTTCAGCTTCAAATAGGAGCGTGATCGACAACGTATGGCCGCTTCGGGATGCTGCTGATCAAGTCCCATCCTTGAAAATTCCGGAGGTTGGCTGGTTCGCTGTATTTTTCGGAATCTATGCCCTGATTGCAGGGCCAGTCCTTTTCTATATTTTGCGGAGAGGCCGCAAGCAAAGCTACATGTGGGTGATCGTCCCTGCCATTTCGGTGTTGGCGGGAATCGGAATCTTCTCGATTGGTGCCATCCAGCGCGGTGTGGGTGTAAAGCTGCACCAGGTAGGTTATGTTGAGCTGCAAAACAACGGTCAGGCGAATGCGATAAGCGTAACCGCATTATTCGTACCGAGTAATGACGACTATCGTCTGACTTTAAAGGGAGAGGGCATGACCCAACCTGTCATTGAAAGAAATTATATGGATCAAGTTCCGAAAACGTGGATTTCCATACAGCCAGATCAGACCCATATTGATTTCCGAGATGTAGAATTCTGGTCGATGCGCAAGGTTGCGACGGAGCAATCCTTACCGGACGTAGGAAAGATAGAATCGAACCTGTCGTATGAGAATGGCGCACTGAAAGGAACTGTGACAAACAATACGAAGTACTCGCTGCGAGATGTGACGGTCTCGACAGGTATAACGGTACAAGAGTTTCCGCAGTTGGCAGCTGGCAGCAGTATCGAAGTAAACTTGCCGTTTGCCTCTCAACATCAAGCAAGGCGGAACCAAAATCGGATGAATACGGGGCATGCACTGCCGCAGCATATGCAATCGAATGGCTATGACAGACAAACGCGCGAGCAAGTCATCGTGGAAATGCTCGACATGATGGACAGACGTGGTGGTCAGTCTGAAGTGGTGAAACTCGTAGGCTGGACCGATGAGCAAGTTGTTGAGGCTGTCGTACCAAACGAAAATACGGAGAACAGCAGCATTGCCATGGTCACTTCGACACTGCAAGTGAGTCCATCTAAGGACGGACACATTTATTATCCGACGGGATCGTTTGATGTGACGATGTCGGGCAGCTCTGTTCCGGTAGATGACTTCGGAGATGGCTTTAGACTTCCGGCCGGGGACATTACCTTTGACATCAATCTGAATCAGGAAGGGCAGGATCTTGCTATTAGCAATTTGTATCTGTACACCTGGTCAGAGGACAATACGACATTTGAAAAAGAGGTTTACAACTGGAAGACAAAAGCTTTCGAACCATTTGAAAAAGCATTCATGAACAACGTCATGACAAGCGACAAGACCACTACTTATGTTTCGGGCGACGGCATTGTCCGCATCAAATTTGCCCACCAGTTTGAGGATGATCGCCACATTGGGGTTCCAAGTGTCAGTGTGGAAGGGAAGGTGAGCAAGAAGTGATCCAGATCCAAAATTTGCGCAAGCGCTACGGAAAAATGGAAGCGTTAAAAGGACTTTCGCTCGAAATTGACAAGGGTACCGTTTTTGGTTTCGTCGGTCCGAACGGGGCAGGAAAATCGACGACGATGTCCATTTTGGCAACTTTATTGGAGCCGACAAGTGGGAAAGCATACGTAGGCGGTTACGAAGTGACCAAGCATCCAAAGGAAGTGCGCAAGCTGATCGGCTACATGCCTGACTTTTTTGGTGTCTACGACAATTTGACAGCAGAAGAGTACCTCGATTTTTACGGCGCGAACTACGATATCCCGGCAGCTGAACGAAGACAAATCATTCCGCAGTTATTAGAGCTGGTGAATCTCACTCACAAGCGGGATGCCTACGTTGACTCGTTGTCGCGGGGGATGAAGCAGCGACTCGGGTTGGCCCGCTCGCTGGTTCACAATCCGGAAGTACTCATTTTGGATGAACCGGCCTCTGGTTTAGACCCGCGTGCACGAATCGAGCTGCGGGAGATTTTGAAGGAACTGCGGGACATGGGCAAGACGATTATCATTAGCTCGCACATATTGCCTGAGCTAGCGGAGATGTGCGATGTCATCGGGATTGTGGAGGAAGGCAATCTTGTTGCCTTTGGACGAGTCGATGAGATTTACTCGAAAATGCAAGAACAGCGGGTATTGCGCATCCGCCTGTTGGATCGGGTTGATGAAGCAATGACGCGCTTGCGTGAGATGCCCGGCATTACCAGGGTGACACGCGAAGGGAACTGGGTCGTTGCGGGCTTTTCAGGCAATGACGAAGAACAGGTTGAGCTACTGCGGGAGCTTGCGGTGTCAGGCTATCCTGTTGCCGCGTTTAATGAAGCAGTTGGTGATTTGGAAGAAATCTTCCTGGAAATTACGAAAGGGGTGGGCTCATGAGCGACTTGAGACGATTTCGCAATCCTGTCTTGTTCAATGAATGGAAAATGCGGATGCGGACCAATCGGTCACCGTGGATCATCCTGCTCTATTTGCTCGTTTTGGGCGCAATGACGCTCACGCTGATTTTCTTTATGACAAACGGCGGCAGCTATTATAACCCGAATGATACGCGCGAGCTGTTCATGATGCTGTCTGTGTTTCAGCTCGGGATGATCTGCTTCGTCGTGCCGGGACTAACGGCAGGTGTGATTTCCGGTGAGCGCGAACGCCAGACGTTGAGTGTGTTATTGACCACGAATGTCAGCGCCACACGATTGATTTTAGGCAAATGGCTGGCGTCGCTCAGCTTCATGACCTTTCTGGTCATTGCGACCATCCCGCTCTATGCCATCGTCTTTTTGTATGGAGGAATCTCACCTGCACAAGTGATCAAGGTGTTTGGCTTTTACGTCATTACGATGCTCGGCATCGGCAGCATTGGTGTGCTCATGTCCACGCTGATCAAACGGACTGGTATCGCTACGGTTGTCACTTATGCCGTGGTGTTCGGATATGCGATTGGATCGAGCATACTGGCGGAAATAATCAAAGAGTTCATTCGGTACCAGCGCCGGTCGGGTGGTATGTCATCCGCGAATATGCCGGACTGGCCAGATCTCCTGCATAATTTCAATCCATTGTTTGCGATGTTAAACATTTTTGAAGAAGGGCCGCAGATCAGGATTGGGAATGTGGACCCGTTCGCGGTTTACTGCCTGTTTTTCGGGGTCATCACACTGTTCTGCCTTTTACTCTCCATCTATCTCATTCAGCCAGTGAAACCGAGATTTCGCAAAGTAAAAGAGGAGCAATAAGCCATGTTTACCTCTAAATCGAACGACGAGCTGAAGTCACTGCTTGCGCCCATTCGAAAGCAACTGGGCTTGCGTGTATGGATACAGCAGCTAACGGTCTATGGTTTGTGGGGAATGGGGGCGAGTCTGGTGCTCCTCCTCCTTGCCCGCATCTTGCCGATTCCGTTTTACCAATGGATCGCGGTTGTGCTACCAGTGCTTGTGGTCATCACAGGTCTGGCGCGTGCGCTTTGGATGCGCCCTACCTGGCTCCAATGTGCGCAAGTGGCAGACGGCAATGGTTTGGCTCAGCGAGTCGTCACAGCATGGGAAAATCAAGAGAATCAGTCGATGGTAGCGGGTATGCAGAGGGAAGACGCCCAGCAGCATCTGCGAAAAAATTTGCCGCAAATCGTAGAGAGCGTCCGCATCTGGTCGCTGGTCCAAAGAAAGGTGTATGTCACAAGTAGCTTGCTATTGGTGTGCCTGGTGCTGTTTCTTTGGCCGAATTCTCAAGACTTGCGACTGGCCCAGATGGCTGAGGAAAAGAAAGCAATCGCGCAGGTCGAGGAAGAAGTAGAGGAAATCAAGCAGGACGTGAAAAAGAATACAGGCTTAACTGACGCGCAGAAAAAGCAGCTGGAGGAAATGCTGGAGCAGGCAAAAAAGGCTTTGGCGAAAGCAGACGACCCGGCAGAACGTCAAAATGCACTGCGCGCTGCGGAAAAACAATTGGAGAAGGTCAGAGATGCAGAGCAGCGCAAAGAAAAAGCGCTGCAAGCACTCCAGCGCAGCTTGGGTAATCAAGAAGGGACAAAAGCCGTGGCTGGCGCGATGGAAGCGAAAGATCGACAAGCGATGACTGAGGCCCTGGCACAAATGGCAAAAGCCATGGAAAGCATGCCGCAAAAAGAGCGGGAAGAGATCGCCCGCAAACTCGCAAGCGCAGCAGAGCAATTGAAAAAAGAGGCAGAGTCTGCCGACTCGAAGGAACTGGAGGATATCGCCAAACAACTGGCGGAGGCAGCCCAGCAAACAGCCCAAGGACAAGTACCTCAAGCGATGACTGCGCTCGAGAACAGCTTGATGCAAGCCATGACGGGCATCCAACAATCTCAGCAAGCCATGCTCGCAGCTATACATGCCGCTGCTTCGCTCAATCAGTCGCAAATGACGCTTGCCAGTGCAGGCGCACAAGCAGGAAATGCTGGAGCGAGTGGAGCTGGGGCAGGTACGGCAGCAACAGGCCAGGCGACTCCAGCATCGGGGTCACCCGGGAATCAGCCAACTGCGGCAACACCGGGAACAGGTACCAACCCAAATCAAGGGGCGAACCCGGCAAACCAGCCTGGGAATGGAAATAATGGCTCGGGGCAAGGGAATGGCAACGGAAACGGCAATGGCAACGGAAACGGCAATGGCAACGGAAACGGAAACGGAAACGGAAACGGTAATGGCTCTGGCGGTCAAGGAATCGGTCAAGGTGGCGGGGCCGGGTTAGGAAAAGGCAAACACGAGCTCGTTACCGTCCCGGCAGATCGCATAGGTGGAGACAACGGACCTGTTGATACAGTCGGAGGCCAACTCGGGTCTGGACCTTCGCAGTCGCAGCAAAGCGGAAACACACAAGTTTCCTCTGGTGGCACGCTACCGTATGAGGAAGTGTACGGCCAGTATGAGCAATTTGCCCGCGAGAGTATGGAAAAAGGCAGTATTCCCGGCGATTATCAAGAGATCGTGAAGGATTATTTCAGTAAAATAGAGCCTTAGATCATTCAACAACAGGAAGGAGACACGGCGATGGCGCAGCAAACGCTAGAAGATTGCTTGCAGCGAGTAGAGCTTGTCAGGCAGGAAATTGGAAAGGTATTGGTAGGACAAAAAGAGGTGGTCGAGCAACTTCTGTGGGCCGTGTTTGCAGGTGGACATGCGCTTTTGGAAGGCGTACCCGGATTGGGCAAAACGCTGCTTGTTCGGACATTGTCCCAAGCCTTCGAGCTATCGTTTCAGCGGATTCAGTTCACACCGGACCTGATGCCGACAGACATTACTGGAACGAACATCCTGTTGGTCGACGAGAAGGGACAGCAGTCTTTCCAATTCCAACATGGTCCGATCTTCGCTCATGTCGTGCTGGCTGACGAGATCAACCGGGCGACGCCAAAGACGCAAAGCGCCTTGTTGGAGGCCATGCAGGAGCGAACAGTTTCAGCCGGGGGAGTGACTCGTCTGCTGCCAGAGCCGTTCTTCGTTCTCGCGACACAGAACCCACTGGAGCAGGAAGGGACATACCCGTTGCCAGAAGCGCAAATGGACCGCTTTTTATTGAAGATCGATGTGCCGTATCCGACGGAAGAAGAACTGAAAATGATCGTGCGGCAAACGACCACGAGCCAGGTGATCACCGTGGAAAAAGTGGCTTCAGCCGAGCAAATTGCTGAGATTCAGCAGGCAGCGCGTGAAGTGCTGGTAGCTGATGCGGTACTGGATTACGCCGTGAAGCTGCTTTTAGCGACGCATCCGGGCGAACAGGCGATTGCTTCGGTGAACAAATATGTGCGCAACGGAGCAGGTCCGCGTGGCGTGCAGGCGATTGTCTCCTTGGCAAAGGTACGTGCGTTATTGGCTGGCCGATACAATCTGGCGTACGAGGACGTGACAGCAGTTGCTCTGCCAGCGTTGCGCCACCGCATTTTCCTCAATTTTGAAGGAGAGGCAAACGGCATCCGACCAGACCGCGTCATTATGGACATTTTGGACGAACTGGGGACGCAGAAGGTATGAATCAACACCTGCTTGATCCGTCATGGCTCGCCAGACTGGAGCGAATGCAGATGGCTAGTCGCAAAGCGGTCAGCGGCAGCCAGGCAGGAAAGCGAAGGGCGAGACAGCTGGGCAGCTCCATGGAGTTCGCAGACTTTCGGGCGTATGTTCCCGGCGATGATTTGCGGCAGCTCGATTGGAACGCGTATGCCCGTTCAGGCAAGCTGTTTTTGAAAAAGTACTTGGATGAAACAGAGCTTCATGTGAACTTGTATATCGATTGCAGTCGTTCGATGAGCTACGGACAACCGAACAAAATGGCCCGAGCTGTCGAGATTGCCGCGGCCCTTGGCTATTTGTCCCTGTGCCATCTCGATCATGTGTCGGTCTATGCATTTGACAGCCGCATTACGGCAGCACTTACCGGGCTGCAAGGAAAGAACCAGGCGCATCGCTTGCTCACCTTCTTATCTTCCCTGCAAGAAGGGGGAGCAGGTGATATTCAAACGGCAATGCGCCAGCCCGGGGCTGTCAGCGGCAAAGCTAGCACATCCATCGTGCTGTCGGACTTTTTGTTCGAGTCAGGCTATACGGAAGGCATCGCGTATTTGCAGGCGGCCAGACAAGAGGTCACACTGGTTCAGGTGCTTTCCAAAGAAGAGCTTGCGCCCGAGTATGCGGGAGAGCTGCGGTTGATCGATTCAGAGACCGGGCAAGCAAAAGAAGTATCCCTGACCAGTCCTTTGATGGAAGAGTACCACAAGAGCTTGCGAGATTATCAACAAGAACTGTCCGCGTTTGCTTATGGAAGAGGAATCGCCTACGTGTCTGTAGAGGCGGAACAATCGCTGGAATCGATTGTCTTCCATGTCTTTCGTCAGGCCGGCTTGATTCGCTAGAGAGGAGAGAGACAACATGCAGTGGATGAGTTTGGGCAACTTGTGGTTTGCGCTAATTATCCCGGCCATCATCGTCCTCTACCTGCTCAAGCGAAAAGTAGAGGATCGTGTCATACCAAGTACACTCCTGTGGCAGCGCACGATGCAAAACTGGGAAGCAGTGAAACCGTGGGAAAGGCTGCGGCGCAACCTGCTGTTGCTGCTGCAATTACTCGCTGCCTGCTTGCTCGTGCTGGCTTTGATACGACCGGCCGTGCCCACTGAGGGAATCACATCCGACCACACGATTTTGGTCGTGGATACATCAGGGAGCATGATGGCAAAGGAAGGGAACGAGACGCGGCTGGAACGAGCCGTTTCACAGGCAAAAGCACTCGTAGAGAAGCTGGGAAGCAGCCAGACGATGACTCTAATCGAGGCAGGGCGTGAGCCAAATGTTTTGGTCTCCAAAAGTGCAGACAAAGAGCCGCTCTTGCAAGCTATTGAAAAGCTTGCGCCTTTTTCCGGGACATCCGATCAAATCGCAGCCTTGTCATTAGCGGGAGCTATTGCAGAGAATGAGCCAGGCAGTGGAGTGGTTTGGATGGGGGACGGAAGCGGGGAACGCAAGTTGGATGGAGGCTCAGTCCCTGCTTTTTCCGGGAGCTTTCAGTTCATGCAGATGGGGAGCACCCGCGAGAATACCGCAATCGGTGCTTTTGTGACTCAGCCTACGGAAAAAGGGGTAGAGGGACTGCTGCGGGTGGACAATCACGGCAGTATACCTGCGAAAGGAAAAGTCACTGTTTTTGATGAGCAAGACAAGCTGCTGGATACGGATTCTTTTGCGATTGGAGCAGGTAGCTCCCAGACATTTTCGTTTCAGAAGATGGCGGTGTCTAGCGTCTACCGTGCAGTCATCGAACCGGAGCAGGACGGCCTTTCTCAGGATAATGTCATGTGGAGTGTTCCATTCGCTACAGGGAAAGGAAAAGCAGCGTTGTATTCGCCAGAGGGAAACCGTTTCCTCCATCAAGTATTGCAGACAGTCGGAAGTCTTGAGGTGGAAACGATTCAGCAGGCATCGGATGCTGCGGCGTCTGCGCGTGATCTGTGGGTTTTTGACGGAGTCGTGCCAGACCAGTTGCCAAAAGGAAATATTTTGTTGATTGCTCCGAACAAGAAAACAGAGTGGTTGCCGCTTGCTGGAGAAAAAGAACTGGATCAACAGCCAAGGCCAGTTTCCCCGGATGACCCGCTGCTCAAGCACGTAGATTGGCGGGATGTGCACGTCGCCAAAGGATACGTATTGGATGAGATGCCTGGTATGAAGCCATTGGTACGCGCAGGCGATGTCGATCTGGTCAGAGCCGGGATCATAGACGGTCGACGAATGGTCATCATCGGATTTGATTTGCATGCATCGGACTTCCCGCTGCGTCCTGCATTTCCGATTTTTATGCAAAATGTCGTCAACTGGCTGTCACCTGGTCAAACAGCCCCAATCCCCACAGCACATCCGGGAGAGGTCTTGACTATCCCACTCTCACCAGGAGCGACGACACGTACCTTGACGTATCCGAATGGACACCAGCAGTCTCTTACGGAGAATGCCACGTCGAAAACGATGCAGCTACCGGAGCTGACCGGATTGTATCGTCTTGACGAAGGGGTAGATACAGGGACCAAAAGTACGTATTTTACTGTCCAAATGAATGAGGAAGAATCGAATATTACACCAAAGTCTGTGAACGTTGCCCGGAAGAATGCCGAAGAACAAAAGGAGAGTGAGGAAGCGACAGCGACTGACACAAGTGGAGCACTGGGAACGAAGGAGTTGACCTATTGGTTAGCGGCGTTTGCTCTCTTGGTGTTATTGGTGGAATGGAGGGTGTATCAGCGTGGGTATTAACTTTATACAACCGCTATTCCTGTTGTTATTGCTTCCCGTTGCGTACGTCATCATCAGCTGGTGGCGACATCAACAGCAAATGCCAATCGGCAGAAAAGCGACAATTGCAACCATTCGCACGCTCTTGTTCCTCCTTCTGGTTTTAGCGTTGGCAGGGACACAGCTGTTGACACCTGTTCAGGCGAAAACGATTGTGTTTGTTGTAGATCGATCCGCTTCCATGAAGGACGATCCGCGTGTTCTCTCTTTTTTACGCGAGGCGATCGGGCAAAAGCAAGCAGGGGATAAGTATGCTGTCATTGCAGTAGGTGCAGAGGCAGCGGTCGATCAACCATTGACGATACGCCAAGAGGTACAGCCCTTGGGCGTGGATGTCAACCGGAATGCAACCAATTTGGCAGAAGGACTCCGATTGGCGTCTGCCATGATCCCTACCAATGCCAGAGGAAAAGTCGTCTTGTTGACAGATGGTCTGGAAACAAACGGAGATGCGGCACGGCAGACGAGACTGGCGAGGGAGCGAGGAATCGCTGTAGAGGCTGTTTCCTTGCAGCAGCCACACGGGGATGAGGTCGTTCTTACATCTGTACAGGTACCGCAAAGACTGTATGCGGGAGAGGAATACGGCATTACCGTTGATGTGGAGAGTACGATAGCGACCGAGGCAACCCTACGCCTGTATGAAGGCAATCGCGAGGCGGGCCAGCAAACAGTACAGATCGGCAAGGGCAACAACCGATTCGTTTTTTCGCAAAAAGCGATGCAGCAAGGTTTCCATCGCTATCGCGTGGAAATCGAGCCGCGACAAGATACCGTAGCGGCGAACAATCAGGCTACAGCCTATACACAGGTAGCTGGGGCACCAGTCGTACTCGTAGCCGAAGGGCATCCAGGTGCCGCTAGCAACCTCATTCAAGCGCTGGAAGCGGGCAATATCAAGGTGGAGCTGCGCGATCTCGCACTGCTGCCAAAGGAGCTTGAGGGCTACAAGCAATTTGCCTCCATCGTACTGGCAGATGTGCCCGCTACCAGCATGACTGATGCGGATATGGAACGCATGCGGACCGCTGTACGTGATTTGGGCATTGGTTTGATCATGACAGGCGGTAAAGATAGCTTTGGCATGGGTGGCTGGTTTCAGACACCAATCGAAGAGGCATTACCTGTTCACATGGATTTAAAAGGGAAGGAACAGCTCCCTTCGCTCGGACTTCAGCTGGTCATCGACAAGTCGGGTAGTATGAGCTCCGATGCCAGAGGTGCGGATAAGATGGCATTGGCTAGGGAAGCCGCGATTCGAGCGACAACCATGATGAATGCACAGGACCACATCGGAGTGATCGCATTTGACGATGCGCCATGGGATGTCGTAGCTCCACAGTCTGTCACGAAGCTGGATGAAATCCAACAGCAGATCAGCAGAATCCAAGCGGATGGCGGGACCGATATTTTCCCTGCCTTACAGCTGGGCTACGAACGTGTAAAGGCGATGAACACGCAGCGTAAGCACGTTATCTTGCTCACAGATGGGCAGTCTGCACTCGACGACGATTACGAGGGCCTGCTCCAACAAATGACGGCTGAAAATATTACCGTTTCAACAGTGGCGCTGGGTGATGATTCAGATAGGTCGCTGTTGGAGATGATTGCCGAGTTAGGAAAAGGCAGATATTACTTTGCAAACGATGCTGAATCCATCCCGAAAATCTTCAGTAAAGAAACAGCCTTAGCCAGTCGTACGTTTATTGTGGAGAAGCCCCAAGTACCAGGCTATACAGGGGTGGGAGCTTGGCCTACGCTGAAGCAGACATTGCCTCCGGTGCGTGCGTATATAGCAACGACACCAAAGCAAACAGCAGAATCATCCTTGATGAGTGCTGACGATGATCCGATTCTCACCCGTTGGCAGTACGGTCTGGGGCGTTCTGTCGCCTGGACGAGTGATCTGGAAGGGAAGTGGTCACCGGACTGGGTGGCTTGGGGAGGAAACAGCCGTCTGTGGAACGAAATCGTGGCTTGGTCTTTCCCACAAATTACAGAAGGCGCTTGGAAGACGACCACGAGCGTGAACGGCGCAAAAGGCAATGTGAGGGTTACGATGCCAGCTGGTGGAAGCATGCCCCAAGAGATGGAGGCAGTCGTTCTCAATCAAGAGATGAAGCGAGAAGTTATCAAGCTTAAGCCGGTTGCGCCAGGCGTCATGGAGGGTGAATTCGAAACAGCCGATCCGGGCACATACATGATTCAGATCTCACAAAAAAATCAAGGCCGAGTCATGGCGAGCCAAACGACAGGATTGACCGTTTCCTATTCACCCGAATATAGAATACATGCCGATGGAGAGAAAGAACTTCAAGAGTGGCTAAGTGCTGGTGGAGGGAATCAGATCAGCAAACCGGAAGAGGCTTTTGGCGGCACGCTTCCTGAGAAATGGGACACACAGTCAATCAGTGAGTGGTTGCTGATGTTGGCGGCTTTGCTACTGCCGATCGATATCGCCGTTCGCCGTCTGCAGTTGCCGGATCAATGGTGGGCAAGGCTATCTAGTTTATGGAGATTGCGCAAGTCCACGTCTGCTGATTCTGAACAACAGGCAGTATTGTCTCGCCTCGGCGAGAAGCGCTCTGCGACAAGACGGACACGCGAAGAGCGGACAGATGACCAGAAAGCCGTATCTGCTCCCCTCATTCATCCGGTAGGGACGGCTGGAAATCGGGTGAAGCCAGCAGCAGTCAAGAACGAGCAGGCAAAAGAGAAGCAGGAGAAGCAAACACATGCGCAGCCTGACGAAACACTAAACAGACTATTGGCGGCCAAGAACCGGAAAAAGTCTCAGTAACAGATAAAAAGAAAACAGCAGCCTGGCGAAATCGCTACGGACTGCTGTTTTCTTTTTAGAGATGCTCTTCATACACGAGCGGGATTGCTATACCAAAAGCAGTTTCACCTTTAGTTAGGCTCTCTTCCATTGATGCACCAGGATTATTCGCGCGGAATGCAACTTCATAGGTTTCACCTGGCGCTACCTGGAGAGTGTCCGTCCACCATGGACTTCCTGTAACCTTTTTGCCGTCCCGACTCAAGATGAGCATGTGATGACCGTGCAGATACATCGACTGATCCTGGAAGCTGCGGTTGACGAAGGTCAGCTTTATGAGATCACCCTCTTCAATCATCATCCGTGTCTCAGGAAGTAAGTCGCCATTTACGGTCGACAAACGTTGGAATTGACCGTCATAAAATCCGTACTGACCATCAATGAGCAGTTGATATTCCCGATCAAAATGGGAAGAGAGATCAAAAGGAACCGCATTCGGACTGCCGTAGCGTGCAGGGTCAAAGACAGAAAGCTCTGCATCTAAAAAGGGCACAGCATCTTCGGACCCGTCTGGACTTAAGAGCAGCCCTTTGTCATGCTGGTTTGCAGCGGGAGTAAATAGCACGGGACGATTAGGCATCGTAAATTGAATGTCGTATCGACCGCCTGCCCCCGGTTGCAAGGCTTGATTGGCAATCAAATTCGGTTCGTTTACATCGGTTCCGTCAATCGCTACTACCTGAAAAGGAGTTCCTTGCAGCAAATAAGTGACAGGAGCATTTTCGGCGTTTATAAAGCGAAGGCGAACCGTTGTGCCAGGAGCAATCGTTTCGATTTTTCGTGTATGTGAGCCGTTTAACGTCGTGCCTGCCTTTTCGTCCTTGTGATGAATCATGGCGATGTCGCGGATAGGTGCGCCTGTAGTCGTAGCCTCGGCTGGCTCAATCACAAGGGCGCCAAACAGTGCGTTCACAACTTGCTCAGGAATTTGCTGATGAGAATGATACCAATACGTTCCTGTTTGTTCTGCGCGAAAACGATAAACAGATTTTTCTCCTTTTGCAATGCGATCATAACTAGCGAGAGTCTGCATGCCATGCCAGTGGATGTCTATCCCTTCGGAAATATCCTTGTTCAAAAGGATGATTTCGACGAGTTCACCTTGCTTCATTCGCAGCTCAGGTCCGGGATATTGTCCATTCAGGGTCCATGCTTCTACGGTTTTGCCTGATGCTTGACGGATAGTTGTTTTCTGTGCGTTCAGCGAAAACGTTCGATCAGGTGTTTCTTGTTTTAGTTCTGTTGGTCCATCGACACTTCTAAGTTTCCCTGTGGAAGGCATCGAATGGGCACTTGCCTTTACAGGGAAAACAAAATCGGGGAGAGCGTGATCGTCCTGATTCTGACCTCCCAAAGGTGAATGATCGGGCAGGCGACTCGCTATCATCGCTTGATTTCCCCAGATCGTCGCAAGTAAAGCAGTCATCAGAAGAAACGCGGCAAAACGGATAAAGCGGTGCAGGCGGCGTGGTTTCACCCAATTTTCCGCAGTGGAGTGGTATTGATGCTTCCAAGATTGCCGAATCCAGAGCAGGGAGACCCCGGCTAATAATACGCCCCAAGCGAGAAACAAAATGGACGGTTCCAGCGTAACAGCTGGAAAAAAGACTTGAAGGAAGAGTGCAATCAGACAGCCCAAGAAGCTAGCTTGCAGCGGAACGAGCAATTCGGGACAAGATGCGTCTCCTCGCCACTCTGCATCTAATGCGTCGTCTAGATCCAGCGAGTTTGCTTTTGCAGACCTAACATTTTTCTCTTGTAACAAAATGCGGGTATCATCCGTATCTACTTGTGAGTGCCTTGACTCTCTGCCGCCTTTCCCGGTCAACTCCCACAATCGTGGAAAAGTAGAGAGAAGGCAAAAGAGCGATGGAACAAAAATAAAAGGTAAAAAGCCAAGCAACGTATCCTTTATGTAAAGCCAACCAAAGGATTCAAACAAAACCCACGTCATCACCAAATGCCCCGCAAATACAAAAAGGGCCGACCAAGAAAAACTTAAAGTGATGCGAGCACTGCTTATGAAAGCCCGTTTCGTTGGACGGTAAACGAGCTGGTTTGCCATGATTGTCGGGACCAGCATGACGATGAGAAGGACCAGAAACAATCCTTGATGAATCCCGGCAAGCACTTCAAAATCAGCCATGATCAGTTCCTCCTGTTTACTAGTTCGATACTAATGATATAGAGAAACGGCTGAGTACCAAACGTACCGAGGCAGTATTTTCACTCCGCCTTAAGTCGGAGAAGTGCACTTGATCTACATACAGGATATACGCTACAATTTTGGTATTATTTTTCGGTTTATCAGAATATTGGGAAGGGGACTTTTTCTCATGTCCTTTGATTTTGTACAAACATAACAACGTGCTCGAGCTCCTCCTGCCTCGTCTGGTTTGGAAGTGAACAGACTGGTATAAACGAGAGGAGAAGCAAATATGGAAAATAAGGATCGGATCAAAAGCCTTCAAGAGGAAGTGGAGGCACCATTCGCTGGGTGGGATTTTGCCAGATTGACTGCGACAGGCAGGATGCAGGATGCACCACTTGGCTGGAACTACGTCAATATCGTGAAAAAGAACATGCTTGGGATTCGCTCTATGCTGGAAATGGGAACAGGTGGTGGAGAACTGTTTTCTACGCTTGCACCGTTCCCTTTGGAGACGTATGCGACAGAAGGCTATGCGCCGAATATAGCGGTGGCAAAAGCCAATCTGGAGCCCTTGGGTGTTCGTGTGTTTCCAGTAGACGGGGAAGAAATATTGCCTTTTGAGGATCAGTCACTCGACTTGATCATCAATCGACATGAAGCTTATTTGCCGTCTGAAATGAAGCGCCTGTTGAAGCCGGGGGGCACATTTGTTACCCAGCAAGTAGGCGGTCAAGACAATCTCGAGCTGAATCGATTGCTGGACGCTCCGATTCCGCCAGACTACCTGCACTGGAATCTTGCCTATGCAGTGAACGAACTGGAGGAAGCCGGTCTTACGATTGTGGAGCAAAGAGAGGAAATGAGCTTTTCGCGTTTCTACGACATAGGTGCCATTGTTTACTACTTGAAGGCTATCGAATGGCAGATTCGCGACTTTACTGTAGAAAAGTATGCCGATGCCTTGCTCGATCTGCACCAGAAAATGGAAGCAGTTGGGTATATCGATATTCCTACCCATCGATTTCTCACGATTGCCCAACAAAAGTCCTAATTAAATCACTACCGATTGTCGATAAGACTGGTAGGGAGTGTTTAGGAAAAGCACCCTTTTTGGGTGCTTTTTTTATCGAGTAACACCGTGTGAGAACAGCAATGCTGATCCTTTTACGAAAAGGCAAACCCTCCCGTAACAATGCGTCCGCTCCCCGGTGGGGGGCCGCAATACACATATCGTAACCGGCGAAGGAGAAGTGAAACAGGATGAGTAAGAGCTTGGCAACACGGGTCGTTGCTCTTGTAGCGGTGATCATTGCCGTCATGATGGCAATCAATATTATCATGATTTACGAAAACAGCGTAACTACTGTTGAAAAGACACTCTCGCGCTCAAGCATCAACACAGCATTGCATATCTCCCAAGGGCTTGACTCAGAGAAGATAGCGAAATTTATATCTTCGCCACAAGAAACCGACGACTATTGGACTATCCGAAATACGTTGCTTGAGTATACCGAAAAAACAGGTGCCCTTTATATTTATATTCTTCATACAGACGGTGAAAAGGTAAAGATTATGGTGGATGGAATGGCGAAAGGAGCAGAGGGAGCTTCTACAATCGGTCAAGAGACGAGCTCTACCGGCATGGATGATATTGCTCCTGCTCTAGAAGGCGGATCGAACAGTACGCCAATCGTCAAAGACCCTGTGTTCGGGGACTACCTAAGTGCATTCGCACCGATTGAAGATCCATCTGGTCAAGTGATTGCGGTGCTAGGTGTGGATACTGCGGCAGACAAAGTGGAGCTGATTAATGATCAGGTTTTGGATGAAACCATGCCGCGCATCATTATCGCTATGATCATCGTAACGATTATTGCTTTGGGTGCTGTATTCTTCTTGATCAAGAAGATGCTGCGTCCACTGCAAGTTGTACAAGAGGCGTCTATGCGCATTGCTTCTGGTGATCTCACGTCTACAGAGATTTCTGTTTCCAACAAAAAAGACGAGATTGGCCGAATTGTCGTTGCTTTTGGTGAGATGACGACACAGCTGCGTCAAATTATTGGCGGTGTAAAAGAGACAACCGAGCATATCGACAGCATGGCGAATTCCATTCGGGAAGGTGCCAACTCTGTCCGCGAGCAAAATAAAAATATCGTGGTCACCAGCCAAGAGATTGCGCAGGGAAATGAGCAGACAGCAACTGCGATGGAGATGACGGTGCAAACGGTTCAAGAATTCTTGAGCGAGCTGTCTGAACTGAATACGGCGATTGACGAGATGGATGCAGTATCCAATCAGGTGTCCGATATCGGAGAGAGCAGCTACAAAGTATTGCAAGAGTTTTTGGCAGATGGAACAGAGACGAACAAACAATTTCATGAAGTGCAAAATACAATGGCGATTCTCGAAGAAAAATCAAGCCGAATTAACGACGTGATTGAAACGATTCAGCAAATCGCCGGACAAACCAATCTGTTGGCGTTGAATGCAGCCATCGAGAGTGCGCGTGCTGGCGAAGCGGGCAGAGGCTTCGCTGTGGTAGCGGGAGAAGTTCGCAAGCTGGCTGAACAGACGGGTGCGGCAACCCACGTCATTCAGGAGAGCATCAAAGACATTCAAGATCAGGTAAGACAAGCTACGGAAAAGACAAATGCGACGCTGGATCGCTACAATGCGGGTACAGAGCGTTTGGATTCCGTTACACAAGGCATTACGGCTCTGTCTGACATGACGCATACGTTGAAGACGTCGCTTTCAAATGTCATGGCAAGTGTAGAGACGATGAAGCAAGGTCAGAACAAGGTGAATGAATCCGTGTTGACGGTTACTGCCATCTCGGAGCAAACAGCAGCGGCTACGGAAGAAGTATCTGCTACGATGCATGAGGTCAGTGGAAACGTTGATCAGTTCGTGTCTGAAACGGAGCAGGTGACAGACAGCATTCAGGAGCTGCGCAGCAAGGTGGATACGTTCAGACTATAGGCAAATTACTTTATCTATAAATGAAAAACAGCTCTTCTATTGGCAGGATGATGCCGAGAAGAGCTGTTTTTTTTGTGGCTGTAGTGGAGGGAAGAAGCGCATTTCCAGTCTACGCTTCGGCCTCCGCCCCGCAAGAGGTGAAGACTGTCCGCTCCGGAATAAATGCACTGCTCCCTGTCAAGTAGACAGTATGTAGAGAGCAACTCTAAG
>NZ_AKIX01000023.1:0-64788 GCF_000282075.1 Brevibacillus sp. BC25 | reverse complement strand
CATTTAATGATAGACTCATTAACGCTTTCGCTGTTCAGTTTTCAAAGAGCATTTTTTGTCGAACGTTTTACATCTTATCACGTTCATTATTAGCGAGTCAAGAAGTTTTTTATCGAATCTCGTTTTCTTTTCTCGTATTTTGTCGTCGTTCTTGGCGACAAGGAATAATCTATCACATATAAAATTCTAAATCAAGAGTAATTTAAAAAGTTTTTTTATCGGCAAACGAGAAACAGCTAAAATATCGCGATACGAAAGGAGAAAGAGCGAGAAAAACATCTCGCTCTTTCTATCAAATATCTCTACTATATTCAGGCTTGAACTACATACCCGTTCCTTTTTTTACGATATTGAAAGATTCCTATTCCAGCCATAAGAGCCGGTCCAGCGCCCAGCGCCAACCATTCCGGAAAGATGAACAAGATCCCCTATGCAATTGCCACTAGCGAAAGAGAACAGGAGACCTATTCCTTTGCTAGCTGGTAAAACTCTTCGCGCAGCAGCCCCATCATGATGGTGTCGTAATACTGCCCATCTACATATTCATTTTGGCGCAGTCGCCCTTCTACCACAAAGCCTGATTTTTCATACGCGCGAATGGCACGCGTATTTCCGCTCCACGTATCCAACTGCACCCGATTCAAGTTCAACTTGGAAAAGAGGAAGTCGAGTAGGAGGCGCAATGTATCTGTACCGTAGCCTTTGCTCCAATAGTCTTTCACCATGATCGCAATGCCAATTGTGGCTGTCCGCGTAATGGGATTCACATCTCGGTAATCACAATTGCCGATGTGTTCTCCGTCCACGGTATAGACAGAGAATACAAAACCCTTTAATTTATCATCCGGCCGTGAAGCACGAACGTTTTCCTCATACATGGCTTTCAGTGAGTCGAGCGAAACATAACTATAGGTTACCATGCCTGAGCCCGCTGCCCATTTGGCCGCTTCTTCATCGTTGCGCCAATGGAACACTCTCTCCATATCCTCAGCAATAACTGGTCGTAATTCTACTAAATTCCCTTTGATCATTACGTATCCTACCCTTCGATTGGTGTTTGAAAATGGAGTCTCTTTGGTTTGAAGTGAGCTTGAATTTGTTCATGGTCACCACACCTCTCGAAGTAAGATACCGATTATTCTAACAAAAAAACCACGCTCTGGAAACAGAGGTGGTTATTGCTTTGTTTGTTAACGACGTCTCTGAAGTTCCGTCAGCACTTCATCCAGCGGCAGCTTTTGCTCCCGTAACAAAACCATCAAGTGAAAGATCAGATCAGAGGCCTCGTACCGAAGCTCCTCACGACTTCGATTTTTCGCTGCAATAATGACCTCGGCAGCCTCTTCCCCGACCTTTTTCAGGATTTTGTCTACGCCTTTTTCGAACAAGTAGGTGGTGTAGGAGCCTTCCGGGCGCTCTGCCTCCCGCGCAGCAATCAATTCTTCCAGCTCACTCAAGATCGCAAACCGATCTGCTTGTACACGTTCATCATCTGTATCGGCGATAACTTCCTGCGAGAAACAGCTGTACGCCCCCGTATGACAAGCAGGCCCTTTCGGCTCGACCATCACAACCAGTGCATCTCCGTCGCAATCATACCGCATAGAGACAATCCGCTGTGTATGACCCGAGGTCTCACCCTTGTGCCACAATTGTTGTCGGGAACGGCTCCAAAACCATGTTTCTTTGGTCGCCAATGACTTTTGTAGCGATTCTTCATTCATATAGGCAAGCGTCAAGACTGTCTTGCTTCCAGCATCCTGCACGATGACAGGAATCAAACCCTTTTCGTCAAAACGCAATTTTTCCACTGCAAACGCTTCTGCTCCTGTCATGGTCGCACGACAACTCCTTTGGATTGCAAATACTCTTTCACCGAGTGAATCGACGTCTCGTCATAGTGAAAAATGGAAGCGGCCAGCGCAGCATCTGCCTTTCCTTGCGTCAGCACATCGTAAAAATGCTCCCTCGAGCCCGCTCCACCAGAAGCAATGACCGGAATCCCGACCGCTGCTGATACCCGCATGGTCAATTCGAGTCCAAAGCCTTTCTTTTCCCCATCGTCATCCATGCTGGTCAAAAGGATTTCGCCCGCTCCCAGCGCTTCTGCCTCCTGCGCCCAACGGATGACATCCCTACCCGTCGCATTCCGTCCACCGTGGGTATACACTTCCCAGCGATCTTCCCCGACACTTCTCGCGTCGATCGCCACGACGATACATTGTGAGCCGAAGACCGTCGCTCCCTCACGGATCAATTCTGGACGCAAAACAGCTGCTGTATTCAACGAGATTTTGTCCGCACCCGCACGCAATATCCTTTTCATATCGTCGACGCTGTTAATGCCACCACCAACCGTGAAAGGAATCGTAATGTTTGCGGCCGTTTTTTCGATGACATCCACCATCGTCTTGCGCCCTTCGTGGGACGCAGAAATGTCGAGAAAGATCAGCTCGTCTGCTCTTTCCTCGCTATACTTTTTTGCCAGTTCAACCGGGTCTCCTGCATCGCGAAGTCCGACGAACTGCACACCTTTTACCACCCGCCCGTCTTTTACATCGAGACACGGGATGATTCGTTTAGCCAGCATGTGATTCACGCCCCTCCATACGCTGGAGCGCTTCTTCCAATGTAAAAGCGTCCGTGTAGAGTGCTTTGCCAACAATAGCACCAGAGACTCCGTCCGAAGCATGGACAGCCAGCGTCAACAAATCGTCCAGTTGGCTGACGCCTCCCGAGGCAATCACCGATTTACCTGTAGCCATCGCCAAGGCTGCAATTTCTTCTACATTGGGTCCTGTCATCGTGCCATCACGGGCGATATCGGTGTAAATAAACGTCTCGGCGCCATACGTCACCAACCGCTTGGCCAGGTCTGTCGCTTGCACATCTGTCGTGGTCAACCAACCTCTGGTAGCCACCAGTCCATTCCGGCAGTCTAGACCAATCGCGATTTTGTCCCCATAGTTTTGAAGAATTCGCTTCGTAAAAGGCTCGTCTTCGATAGCTGCAGTCCCGACAATCACTCGCGAGACACCCGCTTCCAAATAGTCCGCGATCTGCTCTTCTGTTCGAATGCCGCCTCCAACCTGCACGGGTACAGGGATCGAGCGCGCTATCTCTTTGATAAGCGCTGCATTTGCAGGCTTACCTACCTTTGCCCCATCCAAATCTACAAGATGAACCCAGGACGCCCCTTGCTCTACCCAGCGCTTCGCCATCGCGAGCGGTGAATCAGCGTACACTGTCTCTTGTCCATAATCTCCTTGGAAAAGTCGAACACACTTGCCTCCGCGAATATCGATCGCCGGATAAACGATAAAGCTCATGTCAAAACCCCCTCGCATTGAACGGCAAAGTTGCGCAGCAGCAGCATTCCTGTCTCTCCGCTCTTTTCCGGGTGAAACTGCATACCGTATACGTTTTCACGATTCACAATGGCTGTGACCTCCTGGTGATAGTCACTCGTCGCAAGCAAGACATCAGACTGGCACAATACATGATACGAATGGACAAAGTAGACGTAATCGCCATCCTGCACACCGTTTAGTAACGGTTGCTTTTGCTTTATTATCAGTTGGTTCCATCCCATGTGCGGTACCTTGTAATCCCCGCGAAAACGAACAACCTCACCACGGAGCAGTCCCAAACCCGTATGCTCGCCATGCTCCACACTTTTCTCAAATAAAAGCTGCATGCCGAGACAAATGCCCAAGATCGGACTACCTGATGCTGCGTATCCCTTGATCGCTTGCTCTAATCCAAGCTCACGTATGTTGGTGATAGCATCCCCGAACGCCCCCACTCCTGGCAAAATCAACCCGCTATATTCTTGCAGACGCTCTGCTTGAGAAACGAACTCATACGAATAGCCCAGCCTTTCCAACGCCTTGCTCAAGCTATACAGATTCCCCATGCCGTAATCGATGATGCCGATCATGTTACAAAACCCCTTTTGTTGACGGGACCCCTTTTACACGTGGATCGATCGTCGTCGCTTCATCCAGTGCACGGCCCAGCGCTTTGAAAATCGCCTCGATCATGTGGTGCGTATTGTGACCGTAGTGCAGGATCACATGCAGATTGATCCGCGCCTCCAGTGCGAGTTTCCATAAAAATTCGTGTACCAGCTCTGTCGGAAACTGACCAACCATATTCGTAGGGTACGTAGCGCGATATTCCAGATGAGGACGGTTGCTGATATCAATGACGACCTGCGCGAGCGCGTCATCCATCGGGACAAACGCATTTCCATAACGCTTGATGCCTTTCTTGTCTCCCAACGCTTCCCGCAGAGCATGCCCGAGACAAATCCCGATATCCTCCACCGTGTGGTGATAGTCGATTTCGATATCTCCCTTCGCCTTGACAGTCAGGTCAAAATGTCCGTGTCGGGTAAACAGGTCTAGCATATGATCCAGAAATGGAACACCCGAATTTTGCTTGCTCTCACCCGCGCCGTCTACACCAAAGGAAAGCGCGATCTGCGTCTCATTCGTATTGCGTTCGATCTGTGCTGTACGTTGTTTCCCTTCACTCATCTCTTTTCACTCTCCTGCTCTTCGCTCTCAAAATCTCGCAATCGCGCAAGGATCGCTCGACCGTGCCCAGACAATCCTTCCTGCTCTGCCAGTGCCACAATTTTATGTCCATTGTCTCGCAAATCTCGTTTGCTGTAGGAAACAACACTCGACTTCTTGATAAAATCATCGACGGATAATGGCGAGGAAAAACGCGCCGTTCCATTCGTAGGAATCACATGATTGGTACCAGCAAAATAATCGCCGACTGGCTCTGAGCTGTATGGGCCGAGGAAAATCGCACCTGCATTTTCCACTTTTCCGAGATGCTCAAACGGCTCCGCCACCATGATTTCCAAATGCTCGGGTGCGATACGGTTGATAACGGCAAAACCTTCTTCCAAATCGTCGACGAGTAAAATAGCGCCGTAGTCGCGTATCGCCGCTTCCGCAATCGATTTGCGTGGAAGGTCGGCAAGCTGTAGCTCGACTTCCTGTGACACCTGCTCCGCCAACGATTGCGATGTCGTAACCAATATTGCAGCTGACATCGGATCATGCTCGGCCTGAGACAGCAGGTCTGCCGCGACGTATCGCGGGTTGGCCGTCTCATCTGCGATCACCGCAATTTCACTTGGCCCTGCCACCATGTCGATACTGACCAATCCGAAAACTTCTCGCTTTGCCAGTGCCACGAAAATATTACCGGGCCCAACAATTTTATCAACTGCTTTGATTTGCTCCGTTCCGTAGGTCAATGCCGCGATCGCCTGTGCCCCACCTGCCTTATATATCTCGGTCACACCTGCAATTTGGGCCGCAACGAGTATCGCAGGATTGATTTTCCCGTCCGCTCCTGGTGGTGTCGTAATGACAACTTGTGGAACACCTGCGATTTTGGCAGGGATGGCATTCATCAATACACTGGAAGGATAAGCTGCCGTTCCGCCTGGTACATACAATCCTACGCGCTGCAACGGACGTATCAGTTGGCCTAGCAAGGTGCCACTCTCTTTGGTGGTAAACCAGGACTGACGGACTTGTCGCTCATGAAACGCCCGAATATTTTCAGCCGCTTCTTCCAATGCCGCTTTGACTTGTGGAGAAACGAGGGCACTTGCTTCTGTAAATTCGCCTTCGCTCACACGGAAGTTTTGTAGAAGCACACGATCAAATCGTTCTGTGTAATAGCGCAGCGCTTCGTCCCCTTGCTGGCAAACCGAGGTGAGGATCGCCTTCACCGCTTCTTGCTGTTCTCTCGTCCCTGCGTCTACTGATCGTTTCCCGTCATACTGGCTGGCTGACATGATACGCATGGCTGTCTCCCCTTTTTCTCTAGTTCCCGCGAGGAATGACCTCTAAAAATTTTCCGGCGATCTCGTCCACCGCTTCACTTTTCATCCGATAGCTGGCTCGATTGGCAATCAGCCTCGTCGTAATTTCACAAATGCTCTCCAGTTCGACCAAGCCATTTTCCCGTAATGTCCTACCTGTTGAGACAATATCCACAATACGATCAGCCAGTCCAATCATCGGTGCAAGCTCCACTGAACCATTCAGCTTGATTACCTCAACCTGCTGTCCCTGCTCACGAAAATAACGTGACGCAATCTTCGGATATTTCGTCGCAACACGCAGTGCTTCTGTCGGTTTCCAATCTGGCAGACCCGCTACCATCATGCGACAATAGCCGATATGCAAATCCAACAGTTCGTAAACATCTCGTTCTTCTTCCAATAAAACATCCTTGCCAACCACTCCAACGTCAGCCACCCCATACTCTACATAAGTAGGAACATCGGTAGGCTTCGCCATAATGAATTCAAGCTTGGCATTTTCCACAGGGATAATCAGTTTACGAGAATCTTGTAGATCCGCAGTGACCTGCAAACCAGCCTGCTGGAGGAAATGGACGGCCTCTTCAAAAATCCGCCCTTTTGGCATGGCGATCGTCAGCTTTTGGTCGTTTTTCGTGAGTGCCATCTCCTACTCCTCCTGTTGCGTCATGCAAATGACCTTGGTATATCCCGCTTCTTGTCCAACCTGTTTCTCATCTATTCTGGAAACGAGACGTGCCACCACCACGAGCCCGTTCTCACGCAATTGCTGTGCCTCTGCCAAAGCGGCGCCGCGGCAATCCTCGGTGTATACAAGCAAAACTCGCGCAGGTGCTTGCCCTTTTTCGAAAGGAGTGACCTGAAGCAGCCGATCCATCTTGATCGCAAAGCCTGTGGCCGATGCCGCACGCCCAAATTGGGAGAGCAACTGATCGTAGCGTCCTCCGCCCAATAGTGGGGAGCCCAGGTCTGCCGCGTACCCTTCGAAAACGACGCCTGTATAATAGTTCAAATTGATGATCAAATTGAAATCGATCAACAAATCCTCCGTCACTCCGTAGGCTTCTAACGACTCCCACAAGGAAGCAATCGTCTCGACTGCCCTCCTTGCCTTTCCGTTGCCTGCCAGTTCACGCGCGACTTCAATCTTCCCTTTTCCCCCTTGCAGGCGTAGCAAGACTTCCAATCGGCTTTTTGCCTCTGTAGGGATGTCTACTGTTGCTAGTAGTTGCCGGAAGCCAACGAAGTCCCGCTCGTACAAAAACTGACGGAATTGATTGCGAACATACTCATCCTCAATCTCTTCCTCCAAAAGACCGTCTACGAAATCGACATGCCCAATGGCAATGCGAAACGTCTCTACACCCGCTACCCGCAAGCAAAACACAGCAAGTGCAATGGCTTCCGCATCCGCATCGACAGACGCATCTCCGATCAGCTCGATCCCGGTTTGAGAAAACTCCGCATTCCGTCCCGCTTCCTTTTCTTGTGCCCGAAACACATTTGCCTGGTAATACAACCGAATCGGCAATGGAACATCTTTATAAAGGGAGGAAACAACCCTTGCAATTGGCGTTGTCATATCCGGACGCAGGACTACGGTGTGGCCTTGTTTATCCAGGAGGCGAAACATCCGGTCTGTTAGTGTTGCACTTGCTGCTCCTACCGTATCGAAATACTCCAGAGAGGGTGTGGATATTTCGTCATAGCCCCATCTTTCGATACACTGCCGCAGCTCCCGCTCCAAGTGCCGTTGTTTCGCCAGTGATTCCGGTAGTATGTCCCTCATCCCAAGCGGCTTTTCGAATCCCAAGGGTTTTGCCATCCTTGTTCCCTCCATCACATTCGCTTTACTCTGCTAATATGGTAACAAACTAAAGTGTTATGAAGAAGATTACCACGTCGAGAATCTTAGGTCAACCAAGATAAGAATAGTCGGAAAATTTAACACAAAACAAAAAACCGCCAGGATAAACACCTGGCGGCTGATCATAATGGAAAAGACGCTACATGACTTCTTCCTCTGAAGCTTTCGTTCGAATGAGCTGCATGGGGTTCCCACCTACAAAGGCACCAGGCGGGACATCTTTATGAACAACCGTTCCCGCTGCGACAATGGCCCCTTTGCCTATCGTTACTCCCGGCAAAATGGTAGTGTTGGCCCCCACCAGTACAGCATCCTCAATAATCACTTCTCCCAAACGGTATTCATCTATCAAATATTCATGCGCAAGTATGGTCGTATTGTACCCGATCACGCAATTACGACCGATCTTGATTTTCTCGGGAAACATAATATCCATCATCACCATCAACGCAACCGCACTATGCTGCCCTACTTCCATACGCAAAAATGTGCGGTACATCCAGTTCTTCCACGAAACGATCGGCGTATACCTGGAGAGTTGGATGACGATAAAATTTTTCATGACTTTCCAGAAGCTTACCGTTTGATACATGTGCCAAAGCGGATTTACCCCATTTACGGGATAACGTGTTGTCTTCCTCATATGCGTCTCTTTCTCCTACAAGTCAGAATCGGCATCTTCTAAAATGGCATTCGACTGTTTCCGTGTGAAGTGCATCGCTGCGTTGTAACCCATCCGCTTCAGACGGAAGTTCATCGCTGCAACCTCAATGATGACTGCCAAGTTTCGTCCTGGTCGAACAGGAACGGTAATAATCGGAATTTCGGTATCCATGATCTTCAATGTTTCCTCATCGAGCCCCAACCGCTCGTACATTTTATGTGGCTCCCACAGCTCTAGCTGAACAACCATCTCGATGTTTTTTACATTGCGCACGGCACCTGCACCAAACATCGTCATAATGTTGATAATCCCCACACCACGGATTTCCAAGAGATGCTGAATCAGCTCAGGAGCGCTACCGCTTAGCTGCCCGCCCTGTGTCTGCTTAATCTCCACTGCGTCATCTGCTACGAGTCGGTGTCCGCGCTTTACAAGCTCAAGTGCGGCTTCACTCTTCCCGATCCCGCTCGATCCCATAATCAAAACGCCGACACCGTAAATGTCTGTGAGTACCCCATGAATCGTCGTCGTTGGTGCAAGACGATTCTCCAGGAAGTTGGTCACTTTCCCGACTAGCGTCGTCGTTGCCAGCGGTGACTGAAGTACAGGTACCCCCAACCGATTGGAAACGTCAATCATCTCTTCAGGCACCATCTGATTACGGGTCACACAGAAGCAAGGAACCTGACTTTGCATGAGAAAATTCATCCGTTCCAGCCGTTCCTCTGGAGTCAGCGTTTGAAAAAAGTTGATTTCCGTCAAGCCGAACAATTGAATCCGCTCTTCCGCATAATACGAATAGTAACCGGCTAACTGCAAGCCGGGACGACTCAAATCCGTTACGGTAATCTCACGCCCCAAGCCCTCTTCCCCGCTCAAGATCGTCATATTGAAATGGTCCACTAGATGGCTCACATTCGTCTTACGCATGAAGCTTCCCCCTCACATGGGATTTTCCGTCCCTATGGTTGTGTCTCTATTGTATCGAAACCTCTGTACTTACGACAACCTAATAAGACCGAGCATCCTTATTAGGCAAAAACCCCGCGACTCGTTTGAGAGAATACGGGGCTTTTTCGAACATACTACCTCTTTTCTTTTTTCATCCCTACTACAACCTCAATGAGGTAGCCAAAAATACTCATCAGTGCTGCTGCCACGATGACCGTGCCAATGTTGTCAGGCCATGGCCCCACTTCAAATCCATCAATAAAGTAGGCAGTCAACGCAAACGTCACGGCATTAATGACAAACCAGAACAAACCGATCGTCAATACTTGCAAGGGGAAAGTAAAAAACAGCAGAATCGGCCGAATCACTGTATTGACCATCCCCAAAATCAATGTAGCCCATAGTGCTACTGTGAAATTCGCGACATAAATGGAATGGAACCAACTGCTGATTAAAAGTAGCGCAGCCCCATTTAAAAGCATTTTGATTATCCAGCGGCTCATGGTGCATTCCCCCTATACAGTCTTGCCTTCGCGCAACGATTAACGATTCCCCGTTACTTCCCATTCCCATTGCTCAAAAAACGTTTTCATGAATCGATGCCTGTCTTCGGCGATTTTCTGGGCAGTCGTGGTGAAAAGCTTGTCTTTGATGCGCTGCAGCTTCCAAGTGTATTCCTTATAAGGTGTATGCTGATTAGGGTCATCCGATTGTATGGGTTGCCCAATAACCCCAGTATAAGCAAAAACCCGAGCCACTCCAATAGCCCCAATCGAATCCAGCTTGTCTGCATCAAACAAGACCTTTTCTTCCAAGGTATGTGGCGGTCGGTTTTTGCGAAAACGATGGGCGAGAATTGCAGACTGTACACGTGAGATGAATGCTTCCGTCATACTGCGTTCGGAGAGCCATTCCCCTGCTAGTCTTGCGCTGATTTCGGCATGGCACTCACCTGTTTGCCGTTCTTCTGCTCTCCCGATATCATGCAGCAAAGCAGCTAGGCGCAGCACTTCCATATCTGCCCCTTCCTCGCGGCCAATCCTCTCACACATCGCCATCACACGCAAATTATGTTGCCAATCGTGAGCAGGATCTTGTCCATCAAAGCGCTTCTGTGCTTCTGCCACCAGTTCGGCAGGTAGTGCGGCAAGAGAATCCTTCACGTAATCCATCTTTTCTTCCCCCTTTGCGTCCACCTAGCAAAGATGCCTCCCTGAATCAGGGAGGCTGTCTCTCGATTACTTCGAAACGAATTGCTCTAGCTTGGCATTCGTCCGTTCTCTATCACGTTCCAAAATCGGCTTTAAATAGATACCCGTATAAGAGCCTTCCATTTTTGCCACTTCTTCCGGTGTTCCCGTTCCGACAATTTCTCCGCCACGGGTACCACCCTCAGGCCCCAAATCTACGATGTAATCAACCGTTTTGATCACATCGAGATTGTGCTCGATGACTAGCACCGTCTCCCCGTTTTCCACCAATCGTTGCAGTACCTTCAACAAACGATCAATGTCATCCGTATGCAGACCAGTTGTCGGTTCATCCAGAATGTAAAGCGTACGCCCTGTGCTGCGTCGATACAGCTCAGATGCGAGCTTGACACGTTGCGCTTCCCCGCCTGAGAGCGTCGTAGCAGGCTGCCCAAGCTTTACGTATCCTAGCCCTACGTCTACAATTGTCTGTAGTTTGCGCTCAATCTTTGGCAGGTTGCGGAAAAACTCTACGCCATCCTCAATGGTCATTTCCAGCACATCTGCAATGTTCTTGCCTTTGTATTTTACATCGAGCGTCTCGCGGTTGTAGCGTTTGCCATGGCAAACTTCGCAAGGCACATACACATCCGGCAAAAAGTGCATCTCGATTTTAATGATCCCGTCACCACTGCACGCTTCACAACGGCCGCCCTTGACGTTAAAACTGAAGCGACCTTTTTTATAGCCGCGCACTTTGGCTTCGTTGGTGGAAGCAAACAGGTCGCGAATATCATCAAAGACACCTGTATATGTCGCCGGATTGGAACGTGGTGTACGTCCAATTGGAGATTGGTCGATGTCGATCACCTTATCCAAATGCTCCAGTCCCAGGATGCGCCGATGCTCACCTGGCTTCACCTTTGCCTTATTCAAATCACGAGCTAGTGTCTTTTGCAAAATTTCATTGATCAGCGTACTTTTTCCTGAGCCAGATACACCTGTTACGGCAACAAAAACGCCTAGAGGAAGCTTCGCAGTGACGTTTTTCAGGTTGTTTTCCTTCGCGCCCTCAATCTTGATCCATTTGTCCGAAGGCTTGCGACGCTCCATCGGAACAGGGATGAATTTGCGCCCACTTAAATAGGCACCCGTCAAGGAGTTAGGGTCCTTCATGACTTCATCCGGAGTTCCTGCCGCTACGATTTGACCGCCATGTATGCCAGCGCCCGGTCCAATATCGATAATATAATCGCAGGCCATCATCGTATCTTCATCATGCTCGACGACGATCAATGTATTCCCCAGTTTGGTCATATGCTCCAACGTCTTGATCAGACGCGCGTTATCCCGCTGATGCAGCCCGATACTCGGCTCATCCAAAATGTAGAGAACGCCCATCAGACTAGAACCGATCTGCGTAGCCAGTCGAATCCGCTGCGCTTCTCCCCCAGACAATGTTCCCGCTGCACGGCTCAGTGTCAGGTAATCCAGTCCGACATCAATCAAGAAGTTCAGTCGCTCCTTGATTTCTTTTACGATCAGGTTCGCGATCTTCGTTTCCCGCTCTGTCAGTTCCAGGCCATCGACAAACTGATGCGCATCGAGAATCGACAGTATAGTCAGCTCAGAAATGCTGCGCTCCCCGACCTTTACTGCCAAGCTCTCCTGACGCAAACGTTGGCCTTTGCAGACAGGACACGCCTTTTGGCTCATAAAGCCTTCGATTTGTTCACGGATGTAATCCGAGCTCGTCTCCAGATGACGTCGTTGCAGGTTGATGACGACACCTTCGAACGGTACGACTGCCTCCCGCACCTGCCCAAACTCGTTCTCATAGCGGAAGTGAATTTTTTCGCCTTCACTGCCGTACATCAAGATTTGTCGGTGCGCTACCGTAAGCTCCTCATATGGCACATCCATCCGAATGTTAAAGTGACGGCAAGCTGATTCCAACAATTGTTGATAGTAAGTAGAAGTCTTCGGCTCCCATGCGCCAATCGCCCCGTCATCGAGCGTCTTCGTCACATCGGGAACGACCATATCCGGGTCTACCTCCAGTTTGACACCCAGTCCATCACACTCCGAGCAAGCACCAAACGGGCTGTTAAAGGAGAAAATCCGCGGCTCCAGCTCTCCGATGGAGAATCCGCATACTGGGCAAGCATGCTTTTCACTGAACAGCAACTCCTCTTGCTCCATCACATCGACGATGACCTTGCCATCTGCTAAACGAAGTGCCGTTTCCAGGGAGTCTGCCAGACGCGCCTGTACATCCGGCTTCACGACGATCCGGTCAACGACAACCTCAATGTTATGCTTCTTGTTCTTTTCCAGCTTGATGTCTTCGGACAGATCGGTAATTTCACCATTGACCCGCACACGGACGAAGCCTTGCTTGCGGATGTCCTCGAGCAGCTTGACGTGCTCTCCCTTGCGTCCTTGTACCATAGGCGCGAGAATCTGCATTTTCGTGCGCTCAGGATACTCCAATAGTCGATCGACCATTTGTTCAATGGTCTGGGATTGGATCTCAATGCCATGCTCCGGACAAACCGCTCTACCGACACGCGCATACAAAAGGCGCAAATAGTCGTAGATTTCCGTAACCGTACCTACCGTGGAGCGAGGGTTGCGGCTCGTCGTTTTCTGGTCAATCGAGATCGCAGGGGAAAGTCCCTCAATCGAATCCACGTCCGGCTTGTCCATCTGCCCGAGAAATTGACGGGCGTATGCGGACAGTGACTCGACATAGCGTCGTTGTCCCTCTGCGTAAATCGTGTCAAAAGCAAGCGAGGACTTACCCGAGCCAGACAAACCCGTCAGAACGACGAATTTGTCCCTCGGAATGACTACATCAACATTTTTTAGGTTGTGGGCACGTGCACCCTTTACGACAATATGTTCTAATGGCATGAAAAAAACCTCTCCTTAGAGTTCCGCCTTCAGCTCAAGAATCAAATCACGCAATTCGGCCGCACGCTCGAACATGAGGTTGCGTGCCGCTTCCTTCATTTCTTCTTCCATACGTTCTATAACAGCCACGCGATCCTTCTTCGGCATTTTCTTGAAATCTGCATGTGGCAAGTAATCTGCTTTTTCCTCCGCTACCTTGGTCGCCTCGATCACTTCGCGGACGGACTTTTTCACGGTTTGCGGCGTGATGCCGTGCTCTTCATTGTAAGCCATTTGAATAGAACGACGACGGTCTGTCTCACGAATCGCAGAGGTCATCGAATCTGTCATTTTGTCAGCGTACATAATAACGCGTCCCTCTGCGTTCCGCGCAGCCCGACCAATCGTCTGAATCAGCGAACGCTCATTGCGAAGGAAGCCTTCCTTGTCTGCATCCAATATCGCTACGAGTGATACTTCCGGCAAGTCAAGACCTTCCCTCAAGAGGTTGATCCCGACTAGCACGTCAAATTCACCCAAGCGCAATGAACGTAAAATCTGCATCCGTTCAATCGTTTTAATATCCGAGTGAAGATAACGCACCTTGATTCCGATTTCTTTCAGATAGTCCGTCAAATCCTCAGACATTTTCTTCGTCAGAGTCGTGACGAGAACCCGCTCATTTTTCGCAATCGTGGCTTGAATTTCGCCAATCAAATCGTCAATCTGTCCCTTGATCGGACGTACCGTAACCGTTGGATCAATCAAGCCTGTCGGACGAATCACCTGCTGTACCATTTCCGGACTGTGTTCCAGCTCATAAAGACCAGGTGTAGCCGAAATGTAGATCGCTTGTTTCAGCTTTCCTTCAAACTCCTCGAACTTGAGTGGACGGTTATCACGTGCAGAGGGCAGACGGAATCCGTGATCGACCAGTACATCCTTCCGTGCGCGGTCACCGTTATACATCCCCCGAACCTGCGGCAAGGTCATATGCGACTCATCCATCATGACGATAAAATCTTCTGGGAAGTAATCTAGCAAGGTATAAGGAGCATGCCCGGCAGGCAGTCCCGTCAGATGGCGCGAGTAGTTTTCAATACCGGAGCAAAAGCCCATCTCCATCATCATCTCAATATCGTACCGTGTGCGTTGCTCCAGTCGCTGTGCTTCCAGGAGCTTACCCGCATCACGGAATTCTTTCAGTCTTTCTTCCAGCTCGGCCTCGATGCTTTGGACAGCCAGCTTCATTTTTTCCTCGCGCGTCACGTAGTGAGATTTAGGGAAGATGGCAATGTGATCACGCTGTCCCAAAATCTCGCCGGTCAGTACGTCAATCGAAGTAATCCGCTCTATTTCATCACCAAAAAACTCAACGCGAATCGCCTGCTCACTCTCTGAGGCAGGGAAAATCTCCACGACGTCCCCCCGCACACGGAACGTACCGCGCGTGAAGTTGATGTCGTTGCGTGTGTACTGGATATCGACCAAACGATGCAAAATCTCGTCCCGTCCTGTTTCCATGCCAACACGTAAAGACAAGAGCAGCTCCCGATACTCCTCGGGAGAACCCAACCCGTAGATGCAGGAGACGGAGGCAACGATGATCACGTCTCGGCGTTCAAACAACGCACTGGTAGCGGAGTGACGGAGCTTGTCGATCTCGTCGTTAATGCTCGAGTCTTTTTCAATAAACGTATCCGATTGGGGAATGTATGCTTCGGGTTGATAGTAATCGTAGTAGCTGACGAAGTATTCCACCGCGTTGTTCGGGAAAAACTCCTTAAACTCTGCACAAAGCTGAGCGGCCAGAGTTTTGTTGTGTGCCATCACGAGTGTTGGCCTGTTCACCTGAGCAATTACCTGGGCAGCCGTATAAGTCTTTCCCGTTCCCGTCGCACCCAGCAATGTCTGGTGTCGCTTGCCAGCCTGTAACCCTGCCACCAGCTCGGCAATGGCGGTCGGCTGGTCACCGGACGGTTGAAACTCCGATACCAATTCAAAACGCTCCATTCCCTCGTTCATCTCCTCATAGCATGACTGTTTCTACTTCCATTATAACACAATTTCGGCTAGTTTAAGCCCAAAATTCGAACAAACGTTTGTCTTCATCTTTCCGCCTGTTTTTCCGATATAAGATGAAGGAAGTGCAAACATGCACAGATAGACTCGCCACCTTCAGGGAGGATTGACATGTCAGATACCGGAACAACCGTTAAAAATAACCCTTATATACAACCTCATTTGAGTTATAAAGGCAAAAAAGAATTCACCACCGAGCTCGACCAAAATGCCTTTATGAAGCTCATGCTCGAGCAGTTAAAGCATCAAGACCCTATGTCCCCAATGGACAACTCTCAGTTCATCCAGCAAACAAGTATGCTGACCATGGTAGAAAAAATCACAAAAATGACCACGCTGATGGAGCAATCGAACAACAGCATGGTCACTTTGGAAAAGTATGAAAAGCTAGTAGGTCGTACAGCCTCGTATTCCCTTACTACAAAAGACGAGATGACGGGAGAAACTTCGACGCAGCAGAAAGAAGGCGTACTTGATGCCGTCTACATGGATCAAGGCAAAATCTACTTCCGCATCGCAGGCGAATCGACACCGATTCCGCTCGCAGACGTCTCCGGACTGGAATCGCAAGGTCTCGCTGGCAATACACTCGATAACAGCGTGAAGTACATGGAGATGATCGGTCGAGAGATTTCCTATAAAGTTACCAAGGAAGTCGACCGGGATGGCAATCCAGATACCACACACGACGTTTCCAA
The DNA here is from genome assembly GCF_000282075.1 of Brevibacillus sp. BC25. Classification (NCBI taxonomy): domain Bacteria; kingdom Bacillati; phylum Bacillota; class Bacilli; order Caryophanales; family Paenibacillaceae; genus Brevibacillus; species Brevibacillus sp. BC25. The sequence continues at coordinate 48,584 of NZ_AKIX01000023.1, read as the reverse complement.
GGTGGATGAAATCTTGAATGGCGTCATCACTGGCTTTACTACCAAAAATGGTACCGCACAATTCCAACTGGATAATGGATCAACCGTAAAAGCCGAAGAAATCGTAGGCATGACGGTGAAACCTGAAAACAGAACGATGGGCAACTCCCTTGCCTACGCGCAAATGATCGGCTACAACATCACGTACAATCAGTCTCAGACGAATCCTGACGGTACCAATACCAATACGCCTCTTACAGGCGTGGTCAAAGCTGTCAGCATGAAAAACGGAGTAGTCGAATTCGTCCTCAAGGATGATAAAAAAGTCGCTCTCAACCAAATCACAGGATTCGAAGCAACTGCCTAGAATCCCATACAAAAAGCCGCACATCTTCGCAATCGGAGAAGGCGGCTTTTTCTTTTGCAGGGTGCTATTCGTTTACGATCACTTTCCCGGTTATCGCATCCACATAAAACGTATCATCTACTTTAAATTCTCCCCCGCAGAAGCAATGCGAGCGAGTTTGACGGAACGAAAGGTCATAGCCGAGCTTCCAGGTAATCGTGTCTTTCTTATAATCTGGCTGGTGGATGTAGGTCAGCTCAAGTGGATAGGATTGCAGTAAACGGTTCATGGCCACTTGTTCTTTAAGCGCTTGGGAACGGGCCGGGTATTTGACACTGACCGGTTTGTTTATGCTCACCTGCTCCCATGTACCCGTCCATGAATCGATCCGAATCGTATACATCCCCTGTTCCACACTCTGGTTGATCCCATAAACTGGAATGCCGTTCACAAGGGGATCAGCTATGATCGAGGTGTACCTTTCATCTCCATCCTCCGTTATTTGAATCTGATTGCTTCCAGACGGAGTCAGTCTTTTCAAAAGCTTATCCGCTTCCATCCGATCCCGCTTCTTATCCGTTTTCACGTTTGACCAGTGCGGATTGTTCACCTTTGTGGAAAATCTAAGCAGTTCACCAGTCTTTGCATTCGTCACCAGGAGATGATGCTGCTCGCCGTTACTGCTTCCCTCAGGAAAGGTAGCCATTCGCGATATCTTGTCGGCATCGGGAACCCCCTCACCAAAATTCCCCCATATGAAATAACGAAGAGCTGGACCATTATCGTAACTAGCCTCGTAGATGGACAGCGGCTGTTTTTCTGTTTCGATTCTAAACAACATGCGTAACAAATCACGCGCTTGCGTCTCTGTTTGCGCTACCCACTTCTCACCTGTTCCAGTCACATTGATGGTCTGAGACGGGGTCGTTGTCGCTCGGGTATTCGTTGTTAATAATCGTTTACCACTAAAGGCATCCAATGCACTACCTGTATGTTGTTGCGTTATGATTCCATTTTTCAGGACATAAGCGAGCTTTGCTTCTACCTGATCGCTTTGATTATGAATGGGCAATAAATAAACAAGTTCTAATGGACGGCTTTCTTGCCACTTTCGTACTGCTTGTTCGGAGGAGATGACGCGCTGAGGAGATGGGAGTAAAGAGGGACTTACTTTTTCGTATAATCTGCCATCAAACGTAGAAAACCAAACGATTCTTCCCGATGCATCAAAACTGACAAGACAATCATAATCGTCATCGAGCACCACATTATTCAGGACTCGCACCAGTCGAACCGTCCATAAGTCCTTATTTTTATAAACCTCTCTCGCTTGATAGGTGTTACCTGTGCCAGTCCCCTGCAATCCAGCGACAAAAGCTAGCGCACGTGTTTTTGCCTGCTGCTCAGTCGGGTAGGCAGGCTTTGTTGCTGCTTTCGGGGTAAGATTCAGTCTGAGCAACTCTCCTGTCTGTCCGTCAAAAATCGCATCATCCATAGACAGTTCAGCCTCAGCAGCAGACTGTGCAAACGTGACCACCACCCCGCTAACACCGGGTCCATCCACATCACCACCGTAAACGACATAGCGCGAAGACAGCTCCGGTAAAAGCTTGACTAGCTTTTGGACACCTTTCGTCACATGCATCGGCACAGCCACAACCGATTGAGCCTGCGCTACGGTCACATGACTCGTTGCGCCTACTCCTGATAAGGGGCCGGCAAAAACTGTGGCGGCAGCTAATGTACCTGACAAAAACCACGAGACCGTTCTTTTCACTTTGAACACCGAACCCACTCCCTCTTTTTTCCTCCTACATTGAGACGCAACAGCTACCCGTAAGTTACCAAATGGACAAGCTTTACTCGAAAAAAAGAAGGTATGCACGTTTGTCTGCATACCTTCTCCCCCAACTATCCTTATGCTCCTACATTCAGCTTCTCCAGCTTCTGCTTGATCAGCTCGACTACACTGGCGCGTTTCAAATCAACAAATGCACGGGTATTTGCATCGGGAACCACAATGATCCCCAGTTGGTGATGATTACCCGCATAGACCGCACACTGTACGAACTTCAGCTCGCCTTCACGCGTGAGTACTTCCATTTTGCAAAAGGCAGGATTGGCTTGTAACGCCGGATATAAATCTTCTTTTTCCCGCACCGAAATGCCATTTACTTTCACGATAATCTCACCGGGCGTGATACCGATCTCCTCTGCTCTCGTACCCGGAATGACACCCATTACTTTTACACCACGCGAAGACTGGATGAAATAAGGTGAACGCTTTCTTTCTTGATACTGACTCCAGAAAAACAGTGCCTCATGACCGAACAGTGCAAAGATCGCGGCCAGCAAGATCAACGGATAAAACCATACAGCCAGAGCGCACAAACCCAACAAACCAATCGCATACAGTGTCAAATTTTTCGCAACCTGCGTTGCTTTTCTATACGGAGTCATCGTTTGTGTCATATCAGAGAATCCGGTCACTGTCGGCAGAAGCATCAATCCGAATGAAGCGGCTTCCGGCGAAAAGAACGGCCACCCTGGATACAACGCACCGCTGATAGCGCCAGGCTCCATCTGTACGAACAGCACGGTTGGCGTCAGCCAAAAAGAATGAAGCAAATAGGCACCGACGATCCGACCACGCTGCCCTTCCACGAACAGCGGAGAAGCGTCCCGCCCGCCATTCCAGCGTACGAGCATCGCTTCAATCAGATGCATGACCGCAACTAACGCAAGCAACGGCAACGGTTTCGCCTGATGAATCATTTCCCAGACATAGCTCAATCCAGGAACATCCGTAACCGGAGGAATGACCTGTGTGATCGCGTGTAAAATCGCCAAAGTCCCTGCAGCATATGCGAAACAGAGAAACCGTAAACGAATCAACGCCAAGATGAGCGCCAATCCCCATAGTATCCACAAATCCTGTGCTTGCACGACCACGCCGAGTCCTGCACTAAGAAGAGAAATAAGCAAGCCTCCCACCAATCCCATCCCTACAGCCCGTATCGTCGAGAGCAAGGGGGACTGAATGCGTGCAGAAAAAAGCTGTCTTTCCAGGTTCATCTGTCTGCGATAATGCAAATAAATAAACACCAGAAAGAGATAGAAGACAGGATTGATAAAAAATGCGGCAAAGCCATATGCAATGGTAAGCATATCTGCCTGTATCGCCAATTGCCTCACCTCAATTAAAAGAAAGAAAAACCACGGCATTTGATTTGCCGTGGTTATCATTTCTACGGAAAGCAGGGAATTACCTGCTTCCATTTTCTTGATTATTCATTACTTACCCGTGACTACATCCAGCGCTTTTTGCAATTGCAGGTCATTCTCTGGCTTCGTCATCGTTTTACGGAGACTTTCTTCCAGCGAAGAGCGTGTCTTCGCGTCTACTTTGCCAGTTACCTCAAGTTTGTTGGAGGTTTGGAACTGCTTGATTACTTCCTCTGTCTTTTCATCAAAATAGCCATCTTCTCGTCCTGGGGACAGATTCAAGCCCTTCAGGATGAGCTGCAGGTTTTTCACGTCAGTGCCAGCCATATCGCGCTGCAATACTTTATCTGCCGGCAACAGAGTTGCGTTGAAATAGTCTGGTTGCTTGACTGCAAAGTCTGGCGTAATGCCTTTTTTATGGACCCATTCACCCTTCGGTGTGACCCACTTGGCAATCGTCAGCTTCAATTGGCTCTTGTCGTTCATTTCCATGGTACTCTGAACGGTTCCTTTACCAAAGGTCTTCTCACCGACCAGCTTGTAGTTGCCGCTATCCCGCAGAGCACCTGCGAGAATTTCCGAAGCACTGGCGCTTCCGCCATTAATCAGTACCGAGATTGGGTAAGGCTTAGCAGCTTCTGTAGTCGAGAAATACTCTTCCTTTTGCTGTCCGCCATTTCCATACTCGATTTGCACGATCTTACCTTTATTCGGTACGAGGATTTCTCCGATTTCTTTCACGGCTAACAAATACCCGCCCGGATTGCCTCGAACGTCAATGACCAAACCGCCAATCCCCTTCTGTTCGAGAGCAGCCAGTTGATCTTTAAAGTGCTTAGCTGTTTCTGTAGAGAATTGAGTAAGGTTGATCACGCCTACTTTGACACCGTTCTTCTCGAGTATCTGACTGTTTACCGTCTCAATTGGAATATCGTCACGTACACACACGATGGTAAGAGGCTCTGGCACTCCTGCTCTCACTACTTTGAGAACCGCCTTTGTTCCTTTTGGACCGCGAATCTTCGTCACTGCCTGATGCAGGTCCAATCCTTCAAGAGATTCATCATTTACGCTCAAAATTTGGTCGTTTGGTCGCAGCCCTGCACGCTCTGCTGGGGAGTTTTTGAATGGCGAAACAACCGTTACCCGACCATTTTGCATCGTTACCTCTGTCCCGATCCCTTGGAAAGTCGAGTGTAGGGTAGATGTGAACTCCTCAGCAGAACGAGGGTCCATGTAATCACTGTACGGATCTTCGAGCGACCCGACCATTCCGCCAATTGCACCCTCTACTAACTGCTCATTGGTGACATTTTGGATGTAATCTTTCTTGATTGCTGAAAACGCCTCGTACAGCTTCTGGAACTCTTTCGGATAATCTCCGCTCCCAGAAAATAACGCCATGCTGGATGCTGTTAAAGCTCCACCTTGACTCGAACTGGCGCTAGCCGATGTCTTCATGATCGCCATCGTAATAAAACTACTGGCTACCATGGAGATGAGTACAAGCGCGATAACGGTACGTCCTTTCCATCTCACTGTTACGTCACCATCCTTTGTGCTACCGGAAAAAGATATGCTGCTAGTGTATGCATGTTCCGTTAACAATATTTGTCTGGTCGCACGAGGGTCTACTTCAAGTATGGCATCGGGTTGACCTCAACATCGTTTTTATAGACGGTGAAATGCACGTGATTCCCAGTTGAGCGACCGGTAGAGCCTACCTCCGCTATCTTTTGGCCCCTCGATACGGACTGGCCAGCAGACACCTTGATACCGCCCTCGCGAATATGACCGTACAGAGTGGTAAATTCTGCGTTATGCTTGATCATTACAGTATTCCCGTAGCCGTTGGAATATCCGGCATAGATCACTATTCCGTCAGCCGCAGCCATGATTGTGGTTCCTTTTCGTGCTGCCATATCTACACCATTATGCCCAGCAGATCTACCCGTAAACGGGTCCTTTCGTACACCGAAACCAGAAGTGAAGCGAAATTGACCACTCGCTACTGGTAAAGCAAACTTTCCGCCCTTGTAGGCTGTACTGGAGGAACTCATTGCTCGTACCCGCTCGGCGTATTTAGCTGATTCCATTTTAGTGATCGACAAAAGCTCCTGTCCATACTGAACAAAATCTTCTTGAAGGGCAGATTCTTTCTTTTCCAATTCAGCCTTGACCACCATACTTTGCTTGTATTGCTTGTCCAATTCGACTTTTAGATCCTCAGCCTCATCAAACATCCCGGCGTACACAGTCAGTTGATGATCAATTTCTTTCTTTTTGGTCTCGATCGTTTCCTTATCGCGAATGTTATCCTCTAAAATACGCGTGTCCTGTTCTAAAATAAGCTGCAAGGCCTGCATGCGCGTCAAAAAGTCCCCAAAGTCAGAGGAACCGAGAAGTACATCCAAATAGGAGATCGTACCGCGTTCATACATGGAAGTCACACGCGTTCTGAGCAAGGCATCCCTTTTGGCTACGCGGTCTTTTGCTTCATCCAGTTGATCCTGAGCGTTTGCTGCTTTTTCCTTGGTATCATCCATTTGCTTCTCAAGCTTGTCCAGCTTGTTCTGTGTATCGTTGCGCCGCAAATCAATTTGCATCAATTGCGTCTCCAAGCCTTTTTTCTCTTTTTGCACGACATTGATCTGTTCTTCGGTCTTCTTCAATTGCTGCTGCTGGCTTTTCTTCTTCTTTTGGATTTCTTTTAGCTCTCGATTAATCTTGTCCAAAGAGGCCTTACTAGGCGCTGCCAAGCTTACATTTGTCGGGAGCACAGTACCAACCACAAGCCCAGTGATTACGAGTGCTAGCAGGATTCTCTTTCTCATGTTACTCCTCCCACGCTCTTCAAATTATTAAACTCGCAAGAAGCGACGTACGGACACCAAACTTCCCCAAATGCCGATGAATGCACCAATCGCAAGCAAAGCCAGCGCCACTTGATACACGAGCGGGAATAGCGGCAACAGTTTAAACAGTTGGGAAGCTTCAAAGCTGGAGTGAATGGCATCCAGGAGGTAGTAATACCCAACCGTTAACATAATGGTCGGAATCAATGCCCCTGCCACACCCATCAACAGCCCTTCCACAAAGAATGGCCAACGGATAAACCAGTTCGTGGCCCCAACCAGCTTCATGATTTCAATTTCTCTGCGACGTGCAACAATTGTTAGCTTAATCGTGTTGGCAATCAAGAACATCGCTGTAAAGCCAAGTCCAATAATAAAAGCAATCCCAACATTACGAACTGCTCCTGTCAAGGAAAACAGCTTATCCACAGTGCCTTCCCCATAGGTCAGGCTTTTGACATACTGGAAATTTTTAATTTGAGCGGCAACAGCAGCAGTGTCTTGCGGTTGCTTCGTTTTTACGGTAAACGCATCCGGCAGAGGATTGCTTTCCTCCAATCCTTCAAACAAATACGCTTTTTCACCAAGGCTCTCTTTAAACTGCTTCAGCCCTTCGTCTTTCGGTATAAATGAAACAGACTCCACTTGCGGAAGTTTCTTGATGTTGTTTTCAACCTGCGTGATGTTTTCTTTTGTCGCAAGCAAGTCCATGAAAACGCGAATTTCCACTTGTTTTTCGACGGATTGCGCAAAGTAATTGACGTTCATCGCCAGAATGAGGAAAACGCCCAAGATAAAGAGGGTAATGGTCACGGCACTAATAGATGCGAACGACATCCAGCCGTTCCGCCCGAGGTTTTTGACCCCTTCACGGACATGGCGCCCCAGCGTCCTAATCTTCATAACCGTATTCCCCTCTCTGCTCATCACGGGCAATTTGGCCTGCTTCGATCGCAATCACCCGTTTTCTCATGGTGTTTACAATTTCCCTATTGTGGGTAGCCATGACGACTGTCGTTCCACGCTGATTGATTTCTTCAAACAGCTTCATGATTTCCCAAGAGGTCTCAGGGTCCAAGTTCCCCGTCGGTTCGTCCGCGATAATAATTCCCGGACTATTTACCAGTGCTCGCGCCAAGGCAACACGTTGCTGCTCACCACCGGACAGCTCGTTTGGCAGCATTTTGGCTTTATGCTTGAGCTTTACGAGTCCCAAAACATCCATTACGCGCGGCTTGATTTGTTTAGGATTGCTCTCGATTACTTCCATCGCAAATGCGACGTTTTCGAAAACGGTCAACGTCGGCAGCAGCTTGAAGTCCTGGAACACGACACCGATACTGCGACGGACTAATGGAATTTGACGTTCTTTAATTCTGCTGACATTGAAGCCACCCAAAAAGATTTGTCCTTTCGTCGGCTTCTCTTCACGGTACATTAATTTGATAAACGTAGATTTACCCGCTCCACTGGGGCCAACTACGTACACAAATTCACCCTTTTCGATTCGAATGTTGATACCTTTCAAAGCATTCGTACCATTCGGGTATGTTTTCCACACATCGAACATTTCGATCAAGCAAATCACATCCTACTTCGTCAGATCCTTCTCTATGTATCTTGATCCTGATTTTTTGTTAACGGTAAAATCGACAAAACCCCTCTACCCACTTGCAACCGCTGACATACCTTGTTGAAAAACAGCGGGATTTCCCATCTTATCCATTATACCACCACGATTCAAGGTTGGTATCCACTAAATCTCTCATTTCTTGTCGAAACAGCTTCGAATGTTAACAACTGTCACGAATTAGGGAGAAAATAAGATTGCACATTCCCGCCTAGCTTCATGGAAAACAGTTGGCTACAATGAGTGTGACAAGAAAGTCATCATGTAAAAGGAGCTGGTTATACCGTGGAAAATTTTGTTTACCATAACCCGACGCAGCTGATTTTTGGACGGGGTCAATTGGCCCAGCTCGATGAAAAAGCAAGACAGCTAGGTCCCACTGTTCTTTTGGTATATGGTGGTGGCAGTATAAAGCAAACCGGTCTCTACGACAAAGTGATTTCTCTCCTCCAGTCTGCGGGCTGCCGCGTGCATGAGTTGGCAGGAGTGGAGCCAAATCCACGTCTGAGTACCGTGAACAAAGGAATTGAGCTATGCCGCCAAGAAGGCGTTAATTGGATACTCGCTGTTGGTGGAGGCAGTGTAATCGACGCGGCCAAAGCAGTCGCAATTGGTGTGCCTTACGAGGGAGATGTATGGGATTTTTATACGCGTAAAGCGGTCGCACAAAAGGCTCTGCCCCTCGGTACCGTACTGACACTTGCTGCTACTGGTTCTGAAATGAACCGGGGAAGTGTCGTCACCAACTGGGAGACACAAGAAAAGTATGGAGCTGGCACGACGTTTCCGGCGTTTTCGATTCTGGACCCTGAGCATACGTTTAGCGTACCTCGCGACCAAACAATCTACGGAATCAGCGACATTTTGTCCCATGTATTCGAGCAGTATTTCACGCATACAACCGAAATTCCATTGCAAACACGTTTTGCTGAGTCGATCATGAAGACCGTCATCGAAAATGCAGAACGCGTCCTCACCAATCCGGAAGACTACGATGCCCGCGCCAACATCCTGTATTGCGGAACAATGGCATTGAACGGCACTCTCCCGGTTGGCGTCACAACAGACTGGGCAACCCACTCCATTGAACACGCTGTCAGTGCTGTTTACGACATCCCGCACGGTGGCGGTCTGGCGATCATCTTCCCGAAATGGATGCGCTATGTGTACCGTGAAAACGTCGCTCGCTTCGTGCGCTTCGCAACAGAGGTATGGAATGTCGATCCTTCCGGCAAGACAGATGATGAGATCGCCTTGGAGGGGATTGCCGCTACAGAAGCTTTCTTTGCGCGTATCGGTGCCCCGACCCGATTGGCTGATTACGACATCACCGATGAGCACTTGCAACTCATGGCCGAAAAAGCCACTCCGTTTGGCCCGATTGGTAGTTTTAAACAGCTTACTAGCAAAGATGTGCTACTGATTTTACAAAAATGTTTGTAAGGAGATTTTCTCAATTCTTCTCCGAGGATCGTTTAACCAAGAAGAATAACCAGATTGAATATCTCCTTAGATAATTTATAAGCATTGAGTATACACCTTTCTTAGATCGCATGGTTGCTCGACACTTCCATGACTCAATTTAAGAAAGGTGTTTTACTTCCAATCCATGGTTTTATCTCAAATACCGAATCAATAGGGTATCAAGAGATCCGGCTTCAATGTGTCGTATATTGTAATCCGTCTCCTTGCTTATAGATTTTGCTATCCCATTCCTATCAAAAATGGAAATGGTCAATTTTACCAAATTATTATTTACATAAAAATACTTAAATGATAATATTTTGATATTCCGTTTAAATGGAAAATATTTCAATCTCTGGAGGTATAAGTTTCATGAAAATCAGTCAACTTATATTCACTGCTACACTCGCTGTACCGCTTCTTTTCGGAGTTCAAGTAGCGAATGCTTCTGAAAACGCGACTTATTTTGCTCAAGCTGCCGCTGACCCTGTTTCAGTAACTCTTAAAGTTGGCGGAACTTATCAACTTCCAAAAGGCTTTACTTATTCTGTGTATCCAGGTGACCCAGATCAAATGGAAGCAACTGTAACAGTAGATAAAAACTCTGTTTTAAAAGCAAATGCAGTTGGGAAGAACTTGGTTATTCAATTGAAAAGTGGGAACCCAACTGGAAACTCATGGAGTGTATCAGTTACAAAAAAATAATAATCTTTAACAAACTCAGTAAACTCTGATCATCTTGTTATTACCAGTATATTAAATATAAATATGACCCGTATGATGGAACTTTAGTAAAGTGCCTCTCATATGGGTCATTTTTGCTTTACTACTGATTGCCTTATCAATACAACTTAACTTTTCTCTGTTCAGTAGGAGTGGTAAACGTTCCACTGGTTAAGCTCTCTACTGATCACTTTTTACTGTCCTAATGATCTTTTCTTAATTTTATGCGCGAATAACAGCACCAACGGTACACCGAAGCTATAAGTAAAATCATAGAATGGCCAGTACTTCGCAATGATGTCGCCAAAAACGACCATATTGGGTGAGAAAATCATGGACATCACCATGAGCAAAACGATGTACGGAAAAATTAGAACCCTGAAGTTGTCGATTCGAAAGACGTGACGGATGCCCAGATGAAAAAACAGACAATACAGCGTAATTTTGACGCTCACCGCGATAAACCAGATCACCGCGATAATCGCCTCTAGCCGCTGAATGAAATCCCCGAGCTTCAGCTGTTTGATAAGAACATAGGTCGGATAAAAATGCCGCGCAGTCTGATCTGCCCCCAAAACAAGGATGCACATCAGCATGATGATGAACAGCACAATTCCCCCAAGCAACGTCCCCAGAAAAAAAGATCTCATCCGTTTTTGGATGGGCGAGACAAACGGAAGAACCGCCATAAAAATGACCAGCTCTGAATAAGGAAAGGCAATTGCCGCCGTAGATCCTTGCAATATAGGCTTCCACCCATTTTCAAATACAGGTTGAATTCTCGATATTTCCGCCTGTGGCAGTAGAGTAATCATGAGTAAACCAAAAAAGAAAAAGAACCAGACAAAATAGATTTCTGCCGATTCTGCGACTGTTTGCAGTCCCAAACTGACACCAAACATAATCACAATGACAAACAACAGCTGTATCGCGAATCTTGGAGTCGAGACTAATAGATGCGTGCCAACAAAGTCGCCAATTTCCATCACATGCGCCCCTGCTGAAAACAGAGTATAGCTAATAAACGAGAGTGTAATGATCGTTCCTAGTACTCTCCCAACGGTTTGATCAACGAAGGTGAAAAAGCTTTGATTCGGATAAAGCTTCCCCACAGCTATGAGTAAGACAATATTGAGCAGTCCCACCACAAGCCCGACCAGGACAGATATCCACGCATCTTGTTTAGCGAGTGCAGCCGTCATGCCAGGCAGGACGAGAGCGGAGTCCCCAATGGTAACAAGGGTGACGAGCATCAATAGTTGACGGGGACTGATCTTGTTGGTTTCTTGCATGATTGCTCCCTGCTCTCTTTAGGCCTTCGATCCCTTTGTACAATTATTTCCTGCATGATTCGGCGCTAAACACATAGGCATTTCATGCTATGATAAAGAAATATATGTAAATTTCGAAATGGACTGGAGGACTGCAACTATGTACAGAGTAAAAAAGCAGGACGTGATTTATGCCATGTCTCCTGAGAATCGGCCGGTCTTGAAGGTAGAAGCAGGCAGTATCGTAACGTTTGAAACTTGCGATTGCTTTGAGGACCAAATCCAATCGGCTGATACCGTGTTTCAAGAGCTTGATTGGAATCGGATCAACCCTGCTTCCGGCCCTATTTATATAGAAGGAACAGAACCAGGCGATATTTTGGTTGTTCATATTCAGAAAATTGAGATTAAAAACCAAGGCGTAATGGTTACTGGACCAGAACTGGGTGTAATGGGATTCGCCCTGCAAAAAAATGTGATCAAAATGATTCCAATACAAGATGGACAAGCTGTCTTGTCAGACAAGCTTCAGGTTCCGATCAATCCCATGATTGGCGTAATTGGAACAGCTCCTGCCAAAGAAGCCATTTCGTGCGGTACGCCGGGCGATCACGGCGGCAACATGGACTGCAAGCAAATGCGTGAAGGTACTACATTGCTTTTACCTGTAAATGTTCCCGGCGCATTATTTGCCCTGGGTGACCTTCATGCTGCAATGGCTGACGGTGAAGTAGCTGTATGTGGTGTGGAAATTGCAGGGGAAGTAACCGTAAAGCTCGATGTGATAAAAGGAAAGCAGTGGCCGTTACCGATGGCAGTCAACCAAGAGCACCTGATCACGATTGCGTCAGAAAAACAGCTGGACAAGGCAGCGGATCGAGCGGTAATCAACATGGTACAATTTCTACACGAAGAGCTGGGCGTAGAAAAGGCCGAAGCCACTTTCCTACTCTCCGCTGCGGGCGATTTGCGTATCTGTCAGGTCGTTGATCCTTTAAAAACAGCCCGCATGGAGTTACCTCTAGCGTACGCAACCTCATTAGGCTTTGATTCGAAAATAATCGGTAGATAAGGATAGAACGCAAAAAAACCCCAAAGCTTTGGGGTTTTTGCTATTCCTGCATGTACGTTTTTATGCAGGTGAACCGACATCGATCAGGGATTCGATCATGACCTTTTGACTGTTTTTGTCCACCCAAGCATGTGTTTCTACCAGTTGCTTGCGGTACCAATCAATTTGTACTTCTACCTGATTACGAGCGGTCCCACCCAACACGTTGCGTGCATTGACGACTGTCTCAACAGCTAGAGCGTCATACACATCTGCCCCAATATCCTCTGAGAAGCTCTGGAATTCTTCCAAGGTCAAATCGAGAAGATATTTTTGCTGCTCGATGCAGTACAAGACAGTTCTCCCTACGACTTCATGCGCCTGACGGAACGGCATGTCTTTGCGTACCAAGTAATCTGCCAAGTCTGTCGCATTGGAAAAATCGTTGGTAACTGCTTGACGCATGCGATCTGCTTTGACATGCATCGTCTTAATCATCGGCGTGAGCAACGCTAGTGCCCCATGAATGGTCGCTACCGTATCGAACATGCCTTCTTTATCTTCTTGCATGTCCTTGTTGTACGCCAGCGGCAAACCTTTCAATACGGTCAACAATCCAAACAGATTGCCGTAAACACGCCCTGTTTTTCCGCGAACCAGCTCTGCTACATCAGGATTTTTCTTTTGCGGCATGATACTGGACCCCGTGCAAAATGCATCGTCTAGTTCCACAAAGGAGAATTCCTGGCTGCTCCAGATGACGAGCTCTTCGCATAGACGGGAAAGATGGGTCATGACCAAAGAAGCGTCTGCCAAAAATTCGACGATGAAATCACGGTCACTCACCGCATCCATGCTGTTTTGATAGATACCGTCAAATTGCAGCAATTCCGCTACAAATGTGCGGTCGATCGGGAAAGTCGTACCTGCGAGAGCACCTGCTCCAAGCGGCAGCACATTCACACGCTTCCACGTCTCAGTCATCCGTTCGATATCGCGTTGCAGCATGGACACGTACGCCATCAGGTGATAGCCAAACAATACTGGTTGCGCACGCTGCAAATGTGTATAGCCTGGCATGACGGTATCGAGATGCTGGCTCGCTTGCTCAAGCAATGCCTCTTGCAAATACATCGCCAATTGGATGATCTCCATCAGCTTTTCTCTGAGGTACAGGTGCATATCCAACGCAACCTGATCATTCCGGCTACGGCCGGTGTGGAGTTTTCCCCCTACCGGACCGATCTCTTCAATCAACATCTTTTCAATATTCATATGCACATCTTCGTGCGCAACGAGAAACTCAGCTTGCCCGCGCTCAATTTTCTCTTTTACCTTTTTCAAGCCAGCGATGATCTGTCTTACTTCCTCCATCGGCAGGATGCCGCACTTGCCCAACATGGCAACATGAGCCAGGCTTCCGACGATGTCCTGTCGCCACATTTTCTGGTCGAAAGAAATAGAAGCGGTATACTCTTCTACGAGTTGATTCGTCGGCTTCGTGAAGCGTCCTCCCCAGAGTTTCATTGCTTGATCGCATCCTTTTCATCCAAAATCTTAATGGCAGTGTTTTTATTCTCGTGCAGTACACCCTCGTTTACCTGTGCGTATACCTTTGTAGGCAGACCCCACAGCTTGATAAAACCGAGTGCTGCTTTGTGGTCGAATTGGTCACCTGCATTGTAAGTCGCCAGCTCATGGCTGTATAGAGACGATGCAGAGGTACGGCCTACAACGATTGCATGTCCTTTGTGCAGCTTCACGCGTACAACACCCGATACGTATTTTTGCGTTTCTTCAATGAATGCCTGGACAGCATTGCGAATTGGCGAATACCAGAGACCCTCGTAAATCACTTGCGCCAGTTTTTGCTCGACAATTGGTTTGAACTGAGCCACCTCACGAGGTTGCGTCAAGAATTCCAGCTCACGGTGAGCCAAAATCAAGGTAGTCGCAGCCGGTGTCTCGTAAACTTCGCGAGATTTGATGCCCACCAAACGGTTTTCCACATGGTCGATACGGCCTACGCCATGGTTTCCAGCAATTTTATTCAGCTTGAGGATCAGCTCAGCAAGCGGGAGCTCTTCGCCGTTCAATGCAGTTGGCTTCCCTTGCACGAAAGTAATTTCGATTTCTTCTGCCTCGTCTGGTGCATCCGTGATCGACTTCGTCAGATCGTATGCACCTTCTGGAGGAGCTGCCCATGGATCTTCCAGAACACCGCACTCGCAGCTTCTGCCCCACAGGTTTTGGTCAATGCTGTATGGATTGTCCAGATCGATTGGGATCGGGATATTGTTCTGTTTCGCGTATTCGATCTCTTCGTCACGCGTCCAGCCCCATTCACGAACTGGCGCCACGATTTTGATATCCGGGTTCAGTGCTGTAAAGGAAACATCGAAACGCACCTGGTCGTTTCCTTTTCCTGTGCAACCGTGTGCGACAGCTACCGCGCCTTCTTTTTCCGCGATTTCAACCAGCACGCGCGAAATCAGGTAACGCGACAGTGCAGACACTAGCGGATATTTCCCTTCGTACATCGCGTTTGCCTTCAGAGCTGGCAATACGAATTCCTCTGCGAATGCATCTTTAGCATCCACTACGATGGATTTCAATGCCCCTACCTGCAATGCTTTTTTCTGTACGAAATCGAGGTCTTTCCCTTCCCCTACATCCAATGCAACTGCAATGACATCGTAGTTATACGTATCTTGCAACCATTTAATTGCTACCGATGTATCTAAACCGCCTGAATAGGCCAACACAATTTTATCTTTTGCCATCATTCTCTCTCCCCGTTTCGAAGTTTCTCTTATGCGAGTAATTATACAAACGAACTAATAAAAATACAACTATTTTTCTTGTATATTTCTTGTGAATTCGCAGATAAAAACGGAGATGCAGAGGAATTATACATTTTCCGTATAAAGAGTATCTTGTTTTTATGCATACTCATCATCTGTTTATGCATAAACGTTGTGGGATTGAAAGGGAAACTTATCCAAGGTAGAGAATGAATGAAAGGAGGAATTCCATAGGAGATATCTGTTGGAGGGATTATGAAAACAATTTATTTGGTACGTCATTGTCAGGCTGCTGGCCAAGAACCCGAAGCCCTGCTCACGGAAAAGGGAGAAGTACAAGCTCGGGAGCTTGCCACCTTCTTCGCAGGTTTCCCCATTGATCGAATCATTTCGAGTCCGTATCATCGGGCGATTGCTACCATCCAACCACTTGCACAGGAACGCGGAATTGTGGTTGAAGAAGACAAGCGTTTGGTCGAGCGCGTCCTTAGCGGGGTACCACGTGAAGATTGGTTCGAACGACTGCGCGATACGTTCAATGACCTGACGCTTGAATTCGAAGGGGGCGAATCCAGTCTTACTGCTATAAACCGGGTAAATTCATTGCTCACTGAGATTTTGGCAGAAGCGCATAAAGAAATCGTGCTTGTTAGCCACGGATGCCTGCTGGCCTTGCTCATGAAATCAATTGATGACCGCTTTGGCTTTCACGATTGGGAGAAATTAAGCAATCCAGATGTATTCAAGCTTACCTGCCATTTAGAAACCAGAGAGCTCGTCCGCATATGGACGTAAACGAATAAAAACAGTTACAAGGGGCAGCTCATCTGATTGCCTCCTGTAACTGTTTTTGTGGGATGGACTCCATTCCGATAATGCTCTGCAACTCTTCGTATGGCAGTCGCTGAACGATTCTGATAAAATGCTCCGCCAATATCGGATCAAATTGGGTACCGGAGCCCCGTCTGATTTCTTGAAGCGCTTCCTCCACTGGCAAGCCTTTTCGATATGGCCTGTCCGCGACCATCGCATCGAAAGCGTCTGAAATGGCTAAAATTCTCGCCATCAGCGGAATCTCATCCCCAGCTAAACCATCCGGGTATCCCCTTCCGTCTATTCGCTCATGATGGGATCGGATCGCAGGAAGCAATTCATTGAACATCCCTGCTTGCAAAATAATTTCGTAGCCAATGACCGTGTGCTGCTTGATCTTGTCGTACTCTTCCGGGGTCAGCTTTCCTTTTTTATTGAGAATTTCGTCTTCGATGCCGATTTTTCCAATGTCGTGCAGGATTCCCCCGATATAAACATCCTCCACTTTTCTTTCGGACAAACCAATATCTCTCGCAATTTCTCTTCCCCAGTAAGCTACACGCTGAGAATGTCCACTTGTGTATCGATCTCGTGCGTCAATGGATGCAGCCATCGTCGTTAAGAAGTTGTGATTGAATGATTTGACCTCTTCTACTTTTTGCTGAAGCCTTTGAAGGTTGTCATAGTAATGATGAAATACGTAGCTGATCGTAATAAACGCAATCATCATAGGAATTAGTGTTAGCGGGCCATATGACTCTACTAACCGTGAACCTACTCCGGCTAGAATTAAAAGCAGCAAGTAAGTCGAGGTAAAGCCTTTTGCCATCATCTTTACGGTTCGCGCCCAAGTCATTTGATGAAAATAGGAGATACCCAATCCACATAAAATCAGGTTCACAAACCAATACACAACAGCCAAAAACAAATCGCTAATAATGAGAGAAACGGTTCCGAAGCCCTCGATCCAATCCTTCAAAAAAGCTACTGTCCATATAGTCATTAACAATTGCCCGATATTAATGATAGCTTTTAGCGGATTAAACCTTACCAGGAAAGCAATGATTAAAGATTCAATAACAGCAGCCCATACTCCGACCCATACTCCGTACAACAAGATACCCGAAAAGATTACAGCATTGTTCACTGTTAAAATCGTATTCGATATACGCACGGGAGCAAAACAGGAGAAAATAGTCAGGAGGGTATAGGTAGATAATACCCCCCAATGCTCACGAGCAGTCCATTCAGATGAAGATGTGTAAAAAATATAGATTGCTGCAATGACAAATCCAACCTGTACAACAATCCCCTTTATCCAAACCGCATAATTAGTTTTTTGTCGCATAACTTTTACCTTCGCGAAGTTGTAGTAATGAAATAGGTTTATTCATCAATCGCTGAACAAGTAAAAAGGCGCCTAACATAATAAAAATATCGCCGATGCTAATAATCCGAGGAATGATAGATGGCATGTAAATGACATCCGTCAAAAATGGAAAATTCGAACTTTCCGTCAATACACTATGCTTGAAATTCGTTCCGTTTACAACTGGTTCTAAATCATAAGGAAGCTTTGCTGCTTGGACTAAATCGATTGGCATTTTTCCATTGTTAGACCAAATTGCAATCGCATTCAGAAACCAGCCGATTAAAAATATCCGCATATCTTCAAATTCTCGATTAAAAACGAGGAAAGCCAAAATAAACACATACGCGATCGATATGAAAAGGCCACCGATCGTAGGGAAGATGACTGCACAAGCCTGCAGCAATATGGTAACGATAAGAAGTTTTATTTGATTGAATTTAGGAAATTCCTTGATTCTTCCCCCTCGCAGCAATGCCACGAGAAAAGATAGGGCAATTACATCCAATAGCATGTTGTTTCCTCCAAGCTTGAAGAAAAAACACCACTCAGCCAAGCGGTGTTTGTTTCTCCAATACGCTTATTATCCAATATGGAAGTTAGCAGAAGTAGCTGCTACGATTGCAACCACCATCATAATTGCCGCGAACCATTTTTTCATTTTCTTTTCCCCCCTTCAGGCATAGTGGAGAAAGCTGGCTTCGCTACTGTCCGTGATGCAGAGGCCAAGCGACCAAGTACAGCCCCTGCTCCTCTTTCCTTTTCCATTATGGAAAAGGTTGGATTCGCTACTGGCTCCATACGGACCAAGCGACCAGATACAGTCCGTACTTCTTTGCTTCTTTCCTACCTTTATTTTACACATAAGTGACAAAATTCGGCAATCATAGATTCATAGTCTATTCGATTTAATTACAGCTAGTTCTATTTAACTAGAACTATGTTCACACCAGCGCCGCTAATATCGCCTTTTGTGCGTGCAATCTATTTTCAGCCTGATCGAAAATGACAGATCGCGATCCGTCGATGACTCCCGTTGTCACTTCTTCTCCACGATGTGCTGGCAAGCAGTGCAAGAAGAGATAATCACGATCTGCCGCTGCTACCAATTTTTCGTTCACTTGATAGTCGGCAAATGCTTTCAATCGCACCTCATTTTCTTCTTCAAAACCCATACTAGTCCAAACGTCCGTGTATACAGCATCTGCCCCCATGACAGCCTCTGTCGGATCGGTGGTCACCATCATGTTTCCACCACTTTGTTTCGCGTATTCTGTAGCTTTTGCGACAATTGCTGCATCCATTTCGTAGCCTGCTGGAGTCGCCACCCGCACATCCAGACCTAGCAAAGCTGCGCCCAGCACCAGTGAATTCGCCACGTTGTTGCCGTCTCCTACATAGGCGAGCTTGACTCCTTTCAGCTTGCCTTTATGCTCCCAGATCGTAAGCAAATCAGCCAACGCCTGACACGGATGGTACAGATCGGTCAAGCCATTGATAATGGGGATCGACGCGTGCTCGGCTAGCTCTTCTACATAAGAGTGGGAAAAGGTGCGAATCATGATGGCATCCACGTACCGAGAGAGAACTTTCGCTGTGTCGCTGATCGGCTCCCCGCGTCCGAGCTGCAGCTCTTTTCCGCTCATGAACATCCCCAAGCCGCCCAACTGATGCATCCCTACTTCAAAGGAGACACGCGTCCGGGTCGAAGCCTTGTCAAAGATCATCCCTAACGTCTTGCCCTGCAAAGGCTGGAATGGCTGTCCCAGCTTTTGTAATTGCTTGACGTGAGCAGACAGATGGAGCAGCTCCATCAATTCCTCCCCGTTGAATTCATCGACCCGTAAGAAATCTTTTCCTTTATGCTTTTGTAACGGTAAGTTTTGAAAGTGTTCCAATATCTTCACTGGCTGCATGCGAGCCACCTCTTTTCTTCATAATAGACTTCACGTATAACTCGAACGTATCGACAGCAGAGAACAATGGCACACCTTGTTGTACCATACGGCTTCGCAGAGCAAATCCTGTCCGGCCCTGACGATTGCCTTTCGTCGCAGTAACGAGAGCGAAGGCCGCTTCTTCCTTTTGCAACAGCTCGATCCACGCCTCTTCATCTGCGACGACATGCTTCACGACAATTCCTTCGGCTGTCAGCCACTCGGCTGTTCCCGGAGTTGCCGCCAGATTGGCACCGTCTGCTTGCATTTGTCCAATCGATTCTCTTACGCCGTCCTGCTTATCTCCATCTGCCAGAGAAATCATGACCACCTGACCTTTTTGCCAGTCGCCGTACAAATTGTCTTTGAAAGCAAAGGCTTTTCCTGCTGCCTCTTCGAAAGAATGCCCCAAGCCGAGAACTTCGCCCGTCGATTTCATCTCTGGACCTAGTACCGGGTCTACGCCGTTCAGCTTGATCGTGGAGAAGACTGGCGCCTTGACGACTGCAAACGGAATCTCCGGCAAAAGCCCTGAACCGTAGCCCATCTCCGACAACTTTTCACCCAATTGTGCGCGAACCGCTAACTGAACCATCGGGATGCCAGTCACTTTGCTCGTAATCGGTACGGTCCGTGAAGCACGAGGATTTACCTCCAATACATAAACCGTTTCGCCATCTATGACGAACTGGATATTGATTAGCCCGACCGCTTCCATCTCCCTCGCGATTGCTTCTGTATAGCTCGCGATTTTGTGCTTGATGTCATCCGTCAGCTGAGGTGCTGGGAACAAGGCTACACTGTCGCCAGAGTGGATGCCCGCTCTCTCCACATGCTGGAAAATCCCTGGGATAATGACAGATTGTCCGTCGCATACCGCATCTACTTCTGCTTCCTTGCCTGGAACGTATTTATCCACGAGGAGTGGGAAAAACATACTCATGTCCGGGTGGTTCAACCAGTCATTAATGGTAGCTTGCAGCTCGTCGATATTGTGGACTACTACCATACCTTGCCCGCCGATGACGTACGAAGGTCGCATCAAAACAGGGAAGCCGATTTCCTCCGCTATCGCGGTCGCATCCGCCAAAGACGATACTCCTTTACCGGGGATATGCGGAATGTCCAGCTTGCGCAGCATGGCGTAGAACAGCTCGCGGTCCTCCGCGCGTTCGATGGCTGTAAGCGACGTACCCATTACTTTCAGACCCGCATGCTCCAGCTTGGCTGCCAGATTGATCGCGGTTTGCCCCCCAAACTGAACCATGACGCCCTCCACCTGTTCGCGTTCTGCGATATGCAGCACGTCTTCTACGTGAAGCGGTTCAAAATAAAGATGGTCGGCTGTTTCATAGTCAGTGCTGACCGTCTCAGGGTTGTTGTTCACAACGACAGCCGCAATACCACTTGCCTGAAGTGCTTTGGCTGCATGCACAGAGCAGTAGTCAAACTCGATACCCTGACCGATGCGAATGGGACCTGAGCCGAGTACCAGTACTTTGCGGCCAGACAGTGACTCGACCTCATCTATTCCTTGCCAATCCGAATAGTAGTAAGGGGTTTGGGCATCAAATTCTGCTGCACACGTGTCCACAATTTTATAAGTAGGCGTAATGCCCGATTCTTGACGAAGTGATTTGATTTCGGTAGGTGTAGCACCCACTAGTGAAGCGATGGTTTCATCGGCAAACCCGCGACGCTTTGCTTCCAACAACAGCTCTGGGGTCAGTGTTTTCCGATCGTGGCAAGACAGCTCTACTTCCAAGTCCACGATTTTACGCAAGCTCCGCAAGAAAAACGGATCGACACCAGTCAGACTATGCAGCTCACTTTCTGTAAAGCCTTTGCGGATCGCCTCGGCAAAAACAAACAGTCTGATATCAGTCGCTTCCTGCAAGGAATGTGCAAGCTCCTCACGTGTCCAGGATGCCAGCTCTGGTCGAGTCAAATGTGTGCAGCCCTGTTCCAGAGAACGAACTGCCTTCAAAAGTCCTGCTTCCAGATTGCGGGCGATCGACATGACCTCGCCAGTCGCTTTCATTTGCGTCCCCAGCTTGCGGTCTGCCAGTGGGAATTTGTCAAACGGGAAGCGTGGGATTTTGACAACGATGTAGTCCAGCGCTGGTTCAAAGCTAGCGTACGTATAGCCCGTGATTGGATTGAGTACCTCATCCAGTCCGTAGCCCAATGCGAGCTTGGCGGCGATCCGTGCGATTGGATAGCCTGTTGCTTTAGACGCCAACGCACTTGAACGACTGACACGAGGATTGACTTCGATCAGCACATATCGATCGGAATTCGGATCAAGCGCAAATTGAATATTGCAACCGCCTACTACGCCAAGCGAACGAATCACTTTCGTTGATACGCTGCGCAGCATTTGGTACTGGCGATCTGTCAGCGTCTGAGATGGC
The DNA here is from genome assembly GCF_000282075.1 of Brevibacillus sp. BC25. Lineage (NCBI taxonomy): Bacteria > Bacillati > Bacillota > Bacilli > Caryophanales > Paenibacillaceae > Brevibacillus > Brevibacillus sp. BC25. The sequence goes on along the minus strand of NZ_AKIX01000023.1, from coordinate 26,703 downwards.
GCGACGACGATACTGTCTCCCGTATGAATACCTACTGGGTCCAAATTTTCCATATTGCACACGATAATGCAGGTATCATTTGCGTCCCGCATAACCTCGTATTCAATCTCTTTCCAGCCTTTTACACTGCGCTCAATCAGTACCTGACCAATTGGGCTAGCCGCAATGCCACCTGCTGCAACCTTTCGCAAGGTCGCTTCATCCCCTGCGATCCCGCCACCTGCTCCTCCGAGTGTATAAGCAGGACGGACAATCACTGGATAGCCTATCACGTTTGCAAACTCGATTGCTGCTTCTACAGATTCGACTGTATCGCTCTCTGGAACAGGCTCTCCGATTTGTTGCATCAATTGCTTGAACAGCTCACGGTCTTCCCCGTTTTGAATGGCAGCCAACGGCGTACCCAACAGCTGCACACTGTACTTTTCCAGCACGCCCGCTTCTGCCAGCGAAACAGCAAGATTAAGTCCCGTTTGGCCGCCTAACGTAGGCAAGAGGCCATCGGGACGCTCTTTTGCGATAATAGCTGTCACGGATTCCACCGTGAGCGGCTCCAGATATACTTTGTCCGCTACTTGTTCATCTGTCATGATCGTTGCCGGATTGTTGTTCACCAGCACGACCTGCACGCCAGCTTCTTTTAGGGAAAGGCAAGCCTGTGCACCTGCATAATCAAACTCCGCTGCCTGCCCGATGACGATCGGACCAGAACCGATGACCAATACTTTATGAATGTGTGGCAATTTAGGCATATCTCTTCGCTCCTACTACGCGCATCGACTGCAAGAATTGGTGGAAAATGTGGGACGTATCACTAGGGCCCGGATGTGCTTCCGGATGGAACTGCACACTGAAAACAGGCAGACTGACGTGACGCAATCCTTCGACTGAACCGTCATTGACATTGCGATAGGAAACCGTTAACTGTCGTTTATCCAGAGACTCTTCCTTGACCACGTACCCGTGATTTTGTGAACTCATATATACTTTGCCAGTCATCAGATCCTTGACCGGATGATTGCTTCCTCGGTGACCGTATCCGAGCTTTTCTGTCTTGCCGCCGTACATCAATGCCAATACTTGATGTCCCAAACAAATGCCCAATGTCGGGTACTGCTCCACGGCTTTGCGCCATTCACTGCAATACGCAAGCAAGTGCTCCGGATCGCCAGGCCCATTGGAAAACAGCAAGCCGTCTGGTGCGAGAGCATTGATTTGGGCAAAACTCGTATCAAATGGAACGACCGTGACACGGCACCCCTGCTGGAGAAGGGCATCCAAAATCGATTGCTTCATGCCGAGGTCAATCAAGACGACATGCTCCCCTGTTCCCGGATACCGCTCCACTTGTTGTCTGGATACGTTGGCAACTAATGATTTCTTGGCGTGCTTGTAGCGCAGGGACACAACTTCTTCTACCTGCATAGGCTGATCGGAAATGACACCGAATACAGTACCGTCTTGACGGACGCGCTTTGTAATCGTTCGCGTATCAATCCCTGCAAGGATCGGGAATCCAAATGCTTCTGCCGCTTGGGCCAAACTCATGTTTGATTCGTAATGGCTTGGCTCCATGCATAGCTCACTGACAATCATCCCTGTCAAAGCTGGCTTGGCTGCCTCATAATCCTTTTCGTTAATCCCGTAGTTTCCGATCAAGGGATACGTGAACGTAACGATTTGCCCTGCAAAAGAAGGATCTGTCATCACCTCTTGATATCCCGTCATTCCTGTATGAAAAACCACTTCTCCGAATCCGTTAATTGGGGCGCCATACAGCTTCCCTGTAAAAACCTCGCCGCTCTCCAGCGTTAAATATCCTGTTCCTAACGATTGATTCTCTCTATCCATCTATAAAGCCACTCCTCTCCAATGGGCACCGGCCTGATTGCTCTTATCGAAAATTTATGCAACCTTTTGTATTAATATACATTTGAGATTATAAAAATGCAACGAGTTTTTTGACCACGTTCACTCGTTGCATTCTTTGTTTTTTCATCTAAACCTGAGATAGCGCCTCGCTTAATACAGCAATGGCCTGCTTTACTTCATCATCGGTCGTTACAAACGAAGGCAAGAGTCTCACTACTTGTGGGCCAGCCATCAGCAGAATGACTCCTTTTTCCCGTGCATACGCAACCAGCTCACCAGCAGGAATCGTTAGCTCCACACCGAGCAGCAATCCTCTTCCCCGAACCGTAACCACTTTGTCTGGGTGCTCTGCCTTGAGCTTCTCCAGCTCTTTGATCAATACGTCATGGATATGGGCTACCCGCTCCAAAATCTGCTCCTCTTCCATCGTCGCAAGCGTCGCGATTCCAGCTGTTGCTGCCAAGGGATTCCCGCCAAAAGTAGTACCATGCGTACCTGGAGCAAACGCTTCTGCTACTTCCTTAGTCGCGACGACCGCACCAATCGGGAATCCACTTCCCAAGCCTTTTGCCAATGAAATCACATCTGGCTTCACGTCATATTGCTGGAAGGCAAACCATGTACCCGTGCGACCAACCCCAGTCTGTATCTCATCGATTAACAGGAGTAATCCGTGCGCATCGCACAATTCACGTAGCGCCTTCACCCACGCCTCTTCTGCCGGATGTACGCCGCCTTCTCCCTGAACCAGCTCCAACATGATCGCGCATGTCTTGTCTGTAATTGCTGACTTGACTGCATCAAGGTCGTTGTAAGGAACGGTGACAAATCCTTGCGGCAATGGTGCGAATCCGTCCTTCACCTTTTCCTGTCCAGTAGCCGTCAAGGTAGCCAATGTCCGTCCATGAAAAGACTGTTCAAAGCTGATGATTTCGTAACGGTCAGTCCCTTTTACTTTTTGTGCATAGCGGCGGGCGAGCTTGATCAACCCTTCATTCGCCTCCGCCCCACTGTTGCAGAAAAAAGCTTGATCCAGTCCAGACAGACGGCTCAGTTTTTCCGCCAAAATCTCTTGCTGAGGAACATGCACCAGATTCGAGCAATGCCACAACGTATCGAGCTGTTCGTGCAGCTTTGCCGTTACTTTTGGCGGGACATGCCCTAACGAGGTCACGGCAATTCCTGAGGTAAAGTCGAGATATTGCTTGCCTTGATCATCCCACACCTGGTTTCCTTGTCCTTTTACCAAACTGATTGGCCATCTCGCATAGTTATTCATGAGATGCACAGGCGTTGTTGTTGTATGCATATTCATTTCCCTCCTCACCTAAGCGTAATTAACATTCATACGAACGGTTGTCCCAACTGCCTGCCCCGCACAAACACCGAGCAGATCTTCAGCGGTTCCCCGGCAGATGACAACCTGCTCCACACCCTGTCCGAGAGCATCGATAGCTGCCTGAACCTTCGGAATCATTCCACCAGTAATAATCTCTGCCCGAATCATTTCCTGAATCTCTTCTGCACTTGTGGCTGGCACTACTGCCTTGGTTCCGTCTGGCTGAGGCTGCATGATGCCCGGAACATCAGTCACCATGATCAGTTTTTCGGCTCTAAGTGCTGCTGCAATCGCTCCTGCGGCTACATCAGCATTGACATTAAATGTCTCTGTGCCATCTTCACTAATGGAAAGGGGAGCAATCACCGGGACATAGCCCTGCCCAAGAATCGCTTTCGGAATGAGCGTATCAGCCTTCTTGATTTCTCCTACCCATCCGAGTGGCTTTGGCGTTTTTGTTGCCAAAAGAGTCTGACCATCGATGCCACTAACTCCCCATGCCTTGGCTCCTGCCTGCGTTAGCCTTTTTACCAGCGCCTTATTGATGTTACCGCACAAGACCATCTCTACAACACGCAGCGTGTCCTCGCACGTAACACGAAGCCCATCGACAAATTGCGGAGTGATCTGAACTCGATCAAGCATACTGTTAATGGCTGGTCCGCCCCCATGTACGATGACGATCTCTTGCCCTTGCGCCTGCAGTCCGGCAATCGCCTGAAAGAAGGAGTCAGGTAGCTGATCCATGGTGCTTCCGCCACATTTGATCACGACAATTCCTTGCATCTGCTCTCCTCCTCTACGGGTATACGGGTACGAGCGGCAAGCCCGTTTTCTCAGGCAAATCAAACATGGCATTCATGTTTTGCACAGCTTGACCAGCTGCGCCCTTCATCATGTTATCGATAACCGACAGCAAGATAACACGCTTCGTGCGCTGATCAACATGAATAGCGATATCGCAGTAATTGGAACCATAAACTTCTTTCGTATGTGGATGACTGCCTGCAGGACGTACACGCACAAAAGGCTTATCCGCATAAGTAGCTTCGTATAGCTCCTGGATTTGTGCTTGTGTGACATCAGTCGTTAGTTGTCCGTAAGCCGTGACTAAAATCCCTCGGGTCATCGGCACCAGATGCGGCGTAAATTGAACAAACGTCTCTTCCCCGCTTTGTTTTTGCAGCTCCTGTTCAATCTCTGGTGTATGCTGATGATTCGCAACTTTATATGCATGAATGCTTTCATTAATCTCGCTGTAATGAACACCGAGCGATACTCCACGTCCAGCACCGGACACGCCTGATTTGGCATCAACGATCCAGCTGTTAGGCTGCACCCAGCCTGTCTTCACCAGCGGAAGAAGGGCGAGGAGCGTAGCAGTGGGATAGCAGCCTGGATTTGCTATGAGACTGGCACCCGCCACTTGCTCTTGATTCCACTCGGTTAAACCGTAAACGGCTGTTTCTACCCATTGGGAAGGGGCCGGCTCATGTTTGTACCACGTTTTGTAGACCGCACCGTTTTCTAGACGAAAATCCCCGGATAAATCGATGACCTTTACGCCTTTTTCGACCAGCTTCGGAGACAACCCGCTACTTACTCCTGCAGGCGTAGCGAGGAAGATCAAATCGTTCACACCGCTCATGCTGTCTGCATCAATCGGTGACAATGTGGGCAATCCGAGCCCAGCTGCATGTGGAAACGATTTTTCCAAGCTTTCTCCTTCTGATGAACTTGAATATAAGTTTGCAATCTCAACATGCGGATGCCCAGCCAAAAGACGGATCAACTCCGCGCCACCATACCCTGTTGCTCCAACAATTCCGACCCGAACCATGCTCTCTCCCCTTTATTCAATTCCGTATTTTTATACATGAATAATAATAAAAATCCATTTAGAATACAACAGAAAAACTTTTTTACGTCCAAAGAAAAAAGCGCCCGATTGCTCGAGCGCTGGTTTGTTGCCCTGTTTACTTTTTGTCCGCTAACCATGCAGCGATGTTTTCAGCATCTTTTCCTTTGACGAGACCCGGAGGCATTGATCCTTTTCCTTTTTCCAAAATGCCCAGGATCTGCTCCTTGTTCAACTGACTACCGATCTTTTGCAAGTTCGGTCCAACTGCCCCTTCCAACGTCTGTCCGTGGCAGCCTGCACACGTATTTTTGAACATGGTTTCTGCAGTTGCTGCATCATAGCTGCCGGATGGCGTCGTCGAAGGTGTTTCTGTCGCTGGTGTTTCTGTCGCTGGTTTTTCAGCTGCCGGCGTTTCTGTTGCTGGTTGTTGTGCTGGTGGCTGTGTTTGCTTGCTGGTACCACAGGCACTTAGCGAGAATGCGAGTACAGCCGCTGTCAAAACGAGTGAAATGCGTTTCAAGGCTGTTCCCTCCTTTTTCGGATTTCTTCGCTAAGTATGCCTCCGACTACCACTTCTCATTCTTGCTACAGCCATTTAGGACAAAGGAAACTCTAACGGGCTCCATTCACGTAACTCCAACGTCCGTGCGCCTTCTACGACAACTGGATCAGCCTCAGCCAATTGGCGAGCTTCTTCCAGAGAATCCGCTTTATAAATAACCAATCCACCAAGCTTATCTGTGAAGGGGCCAGCCATGAACACTTTTCCCTGCTTGTACAAATCATTGATATACGTAAGATGCGCAGGTCTTACTTGAGCATTCAGCTCTTGATTCACGATTGGCAAAAATGCGGCATACAACATGGACGGTTTCTCTCCTTTTTCATGACCTTAGTCTTGCATGAAGTATAACATAATTATGAATACGGACTTTTGTCTGGTAGGATTTTTCCTTTCTACAGCGAACGATTCAAAGGTAGCAAGTAGCAACAGAGAGGCGGATAGGTATGGGCACGCAGATACAGTTATATACATCTCTCTTCCACAACAATCCTGACGCTGTTTTCATGTTCGACATGCAGGGCAGATTCACAGGAGTAAACGCTGCTGGTGAAGCATTGGTAGGATACACCTCTCAAGAATTGCTGCACATGCAAATTTGGGAAATTCTCGCTTCTACAGAAGATCTCGACAGTAAGAAACAACAACAAATCCTCTCTACAGGAATCAGAAAAAATAAGCATTATCAGTTGCTCCATAAAAACGGGCAGGTTGTGGATATTATCGCTTCCAGCTTTCCCATTTTTCAAAACGGCGAAATCATCAGTCGCTATTCCATTGCCAAAAACATCACGCAGCAAAAGAAAATGGAAGAGGCACTTTACCAGATGCAAGAGAACTTTCGGTTAATATCCGAAAACATTATGGATTTGATTTTTATTGTAAATGTAGATGGAATTATTACCTACGCTTCCCCTTCTGTTCAAGCGGTTACTGGTCTCACGATTGATCAAGTGATCAACCAGCATTTTTCTATCTTGATTCATTCTGAGCAAGTAACCAACGCCAAGAGCGATTTTGCTCAAATGCTGAAGCAGAAGATCACACTCGACGCCGAGTACCATTACCTGCACCCAGATGGAAGAATGTTGCTATTCGATGTGAAAGGAACACCTGACATTTGTTCGAGCGGTAATATTCTCAGCACGGTTTTTGTGGCACGTGATATTACAGAACGTCGGCAATCAGAAGAATTGCTTCGTTACTCTGACAAGCTGTCAGTTCTAGGAGAGCTTGCCGCGGGAATCGCCCATGAAATTCGCAATCCACTTACGGCCTTAAAAGGGTTTATTCAACTCATGGAAGGGGACGAGTTCGCCAATCAGCAATACTTGCAAATTATGCGATCCGAAATCGAACGGATCACTTCGATTACCAGTGAGCTTTTGATTATGGCGAAGCCGCAAGCGTTGCGATTTGCTCCCAACGGCCTTTTGCCATTGCTTTCGTCTGTCATTAAGCTTTTGGAACCACAAGCACTTCTAAAAAACGTATCCATTCTTACTGATTTTCCGCAAGTCACGTCCCTCATATTGTGTGAGGAATATCAAATCAAGCAAGTCTTCATAAACATCATAAAAAACGGCATGGAAGCCATGCCGTTAGGTGGAAATCTCACAATCAAGGTTGTAGAGCGATCTTCCGATGTTATCATCCGAATCAGCGATCAAGGACAAGGTATCCCTGCCGAGCTACTTCCTCGATTAGGAGAGCTTTTTTATAGTACAAAAGAAACAGGAACTGGCCTGGGGTTAATGGTAAGCACAAAAATTATTCGCGATCACGGCGGCACAATCAACATCGCCAGCGATGTCGGCAAAGGAACCACCGTATCGATTTCCATACCAAAAGCCTTGAAGCCTTCTGTTTCGTTTAACGATTAATCTGCGCGCGCAGATAGGCATCGATAAACGAATCAATATCACCATCCATGACTGCTTGAACGTTTCCTACCTCCATATTCGTCCGGTGGTCTTTTACCAGACTGTATGGGTGGAAGACATAGGAACGAATTTGGCTGCCCCATGCAATATCTTTTTGTTCACCTTGAATCGCGGCCAACGTTTTCTCTTGTTCTTCCCGTTTTTTCTCAAACAGTCGTGCCGTCAGCATCTTCATCGCACGCTCCCGGTTTTTAATCTGGGAGCGTTCTGTTTGACACGTCACCACAATTCCAGAAGGCAAGTGAGTAATCCGTACAGCGGAGTCAGTCGTGTTGATATGCTGACCACCCGCACCACTGGAACGATACGTATCGACTTTCAGGTCTTCTGTACGTATGTCTACCACATTATCGTCTTCGATCTCCGGCAGGACGTTGCAAGACACAAACGATGTGTGACGACGTCCAGAGGCATCAAACGGAGATATCCGCACAAGACGATGAACCCCTTTTTCTGATTTGAGGTAACCATACGCATTGTAGCCCTTAATGAGGAGAGTGACACTTTTTACACCGGCTTCATCGCCAGGCAAATAGTCCAATGTTTCAACCTTGAAGCCCTTGGCATCCCCCCAACGTGTATACATACGTAGAAGCATGGACGCCCAATCCTGGGACTCTGTACCACCCGCTCCCGGATGCAGCTCCAGAATGGCGTTGTTTTTGTCGTATTCATCACTCAAAAGCAATTCCAGCTCAAAGCTCTCAAATGACTTCCTCAGCTCCTGCGTACTGTCATACAGATCTTGAATGAGGGACGAATCCCCTTCTTCGATGACGAGCTCCAGCATTACCTGGAGATCCTCGTACTGAGAATCCAGCTTTGCCATCGTCTCTACGAGGCTTTTGATTACATTCAGTTCACTGATTGTCTTCTGCGCTGCATCATTGTCATCCCAAAAATCGGGTGCCAGCATGCGCTCTTCCAGTTCACCGATTCGTTCCTGTTTTACTGGGAGGTCAAAGAGACCCCCTAATATCCGCTAAACGCTTAGCCATGCTAGACATCTCTTGTTTGATGTCCGCAATATCGATTAATGCCATGTTGCGAATCACCTTCTCTTTACGTAAGCTATGTTTTATTGTAACGTAATTTGCCAGATGCGCAAATACGGCAGCTTGTCACGTTTAGAAAAGGGACTTCGCCGCTACACTTTGTCACGTTGCCACCGGTGGTGATGGCGAGGATCTCAGGTCTCGGATTTCATGTGGTTGTTTATTTTCCGCCTGTGGTGCGGTAACCAGATAGAGATGGGTACGCCGAGCTTCGCTTGCTTTCAGCTGGTAGGCTTGCTTGATGAAGGCTTGTCGCTTCCAGTTGTGTGTTTTTCGATATTTTTTGGCTAGCGGACTTTCATGCGTTCGATCCACCATTCCATTCGGCGGTGCGATCAAGGCCTCATTCCAATTCGGCTCCGGTATTTCCTCTATCAGTCGCTTGTCCTCAAAGACTGGGTCTTGCGCTGAGATGACTCTCGGTAATTCTATTCCCTCCTCCTTTTCAATCAGCTGTACTTTTTTATTTTCTTTTCCTGTCTTTAGGACTGCTTTTAAAGTAACGGAAATGCGCTCCATTATATTCTTCGTTTGTATCCCCATCACGTTCACTGACGTTCTCATTTGTTCATTCCCCCGTCTTCGTGAATTTTTGGTAAAAGTGTTGTACTTACGATTCTATTTATTTTTCAGATAATTACCACTTGAATCGTTCGATCACATTTACCAGTGTTAGACAAATTGATCGTTAATATCAGACGAGGAAGAATAGATGAGGACGAATACTGTCAAGGCATTAGGAATGGGCAAGAAAAAAACATCCCCCTCGTACCGAATTTGCCGATACGAGAAGAATGTTCTGTCCTTGCTTATTGTTTCTTATTTTGACGTTTGCGTCCCTGCTCCTGAGCCCGACGCTGTGCACGGTTTTTCGGATCAGCATCACCGGAGGTCTCTGGATCTGGACGATCAGATGGTCCGGAAGTTTGCAAGTTATCCGGGTCGATTCCTTGACCGCGAATGACATCCTGACGCTCCAGGTTTTGGCTGACTTCGGCCTTCATGATATACATAGCGACTTCTTCCTGAACTGCAGCCAGCATACCTTGATACATTTCGTATCCTTCGAACTGGTACTCACGAAGCGGGTCGTTTTGTGCGTAGGCGCGCAGGTGAATCCCTTGACGCAACTGATCCATTGCATCGATGTGATCCATCCACTTGCTGTCGACAGCACGCAGAATAACGACTTTTTCAAACTCGCGAATCGATTCGCCGATTTCTTCTTCACGCTGTTTGTACTGCTTATCGACTTCTGCTTTCAACAGCTCGAGAATTTCTTCTGCTTCCATGCCTTTCAGCATTTTAGCCGTAATCGTTTCTTCATAGAGGAATCCATTATTGGCAGCATCGGCCATTGCTTGCAGATCCCAATCCTCTGGTACCTCTTCTTTTGGGCAATGCAGAGACACTGCACGCTCCATTACTGCGTAGATCATATTCAAAGCAACATCGCTGAGGTTTTCCTGTTCCAGGATGTCTTTACGCTGTTTGTAGACAACCAGTCGCTGCTGATTCATCACGTCGTCGTACTGGAGAACGCCTTTACGTGCATCGAAGTTCGAACCCTCTACACGCTTCTGAGCGGATTCTACCGCACGAGTAACCAGGCGGCTCTCGATCGGCATATCCTCTTCCATACCCAGGCGATCCATCATATTCATGATATTGTCCGCACCGAAACGACGCATCAGCTCATCTTGCATCGAGAGGAAGAACTGGGATGAACCCGGGTCCCCCTGACGACCGGCACGACCGCGCAGCTGATTGTCAATCCGGCGGCTCTCGTGGCGTTCTGTACCGATAATATGAAGACCGCCTACATCCGCAACACCTTCGCCAAGCTGAATGTCCGTACCACGACCCGCCATGTTTGTCGCAATGGTAACCGCTCCGTACACACCTGCACGTGCAACGATTTCCGCCTCGCGCTCATGCTGCTTCGCGTTCAATACGTTATGCGGCACGCCTTTTTGCTTCAGCATTTGGGACAAGCGCTCCGAGTTTTCGATGGAGATGGTACCTACCAAGATCGGTTGGCCCTTTTTGTGACGCTCGACAATGTCGTTTACAACCGCACGATATTTGGCTGCCTCTGTTTTGAAAACAAGGTCAGGTGAATCGACACGCAGTACTGGCTTATTCGTTGGAATAACCACAACGTCGAGACCGTAAATCTTTTTGAACTCTTCTTCTTCCGTCTTCGCTGTACCTGTCATACCCGCCAGCTTCTGGTACATACGGAAGTAGTTTTGCAAGGTAATGGTCGCCAGTGTCATGCTCTCGCTTTGGACACGCAGACCTTCTTTGGCTTCAATCGCTTGATGCAAGCCATCGCTGTAACGACGTCCAACCATCAGACGGCCGGTGAACTCGTCAACGATCACAACTTCGCCTTCCTGCACCACATAATCGACATCGCGCTTGAATAGCACTTGTGCTTTCAACGCCGCCGTAATGTGGTGGTTCAACGTGATATGTGCCGTATCGTACAGGTTGTCGATGTTGAATGCCTGTTCGACTTTGGTTACACCTTCATCTGAGAGGTTGACGATTTTCAGCTTCTCATCGATTGTGAAATCTTTTTCTTCTTCCAGGCGTTTCACAAAATGAGAGCAGATGTAGTACAGCTCTGTCGATTTGTTAGCAGAACCGGAAATGATCAACGGCGTACGTGCTTCGTCAATCAAAATGCTGTCCACCTCATCGATGATAGCGAAGAAGAGCGGACGTTGCACCATTTGTTCCTTGTACAGAACCATGTTGTCACGCAGATAATCGAAACCAAACTCATTGTTCGTACCATACGTAATGTCACACGCGTATGCTTCGCGTTTTTCTTCAGGGCTCAGTCCATTCTTGTTCAAACCGACTGTCAGTCCGAGGAAGTTATACAGCCTACCCATGATGGTCGAGTCACGCTCAGCCAAGTATTCGTTCACGGTAACGACGTGGACGCCTTTGCCCATCAAAGCATTCAGGTATGTCGCGAGTGTCGCAACCAGCGTTTTACCTTCACCCGTCTTCATCTCGGAGATACGGCCTTCCTGAAGAACCATACCACCAATCATCTGGACGTCAAAGTGACGCATGCCCAGTACACGGATCGATGCTTCACGTACAACGGCAAACGCTTCATTCAAAATTTTGTCCAGTTCTTCTCCATTTGCCAAGCGAGCCTTAAACTCAGCTGTCTTCTCCCGCAATTGGTCATCCGAGAGTACCTTAATCGTTGGTTCCAACGCGTTGATACTTTCTACACGCTTAAACATTTTCTTTACTTCACGTTCATTGCTATCGCCGAATATCTTTTTAACGAGTCCTAACATGAGGACACCCCTTCCATATGCTGCCAAACAAAAATACACAAGCCAGCATGAGTCCAGATAATAAAATAAGGATACCGATTCTACGAAAATAATACTTTCTAAAAAGATATTTTATCAAATAGAGCATCCTCTACACAAGTAAAGGGAGTTGCCAATAGCAACTCCCTAGTCTTATACGAATGAGAATGTGTAAAGTTTCGTTATTTTGGTTCAATCAATCCGTAACGCCCATCATTGCGGCGATACACCACACTGACGTCATTGGTGTCACTGTTTTGGAAAACGAAGAAGCTGTGTCCCAGCATATCCATTTGCATGACCGCTTCCTGTGCATCCATCGGCTTCAGGTCGAAGCGTTTGGTTCGAACGATATCGATATCTATGTCGATATCATCCTCATCCACATCCGGGATCATGACTGCTACTGGCTGACTCTCACGCTGTGCGATTCTTCCTGTCGAATCAACCCGAAGCTTCCTCATCAGCTTCGTTTTGTGTTTGCGAATCTGACGTTCCAGCTTTTCTACTACCAGATCGATAGCAGCATACATATCTTCGTGCGTTTCCTCCGCTCGGATAATGACCCCACTCAGTGGGATAGTTACCTCGATCGTGCCTTCTCCGCGATGTACATGCATGGTGACTTGTACTTCTGTAGGCTGTGGAGTTTCAAAATATTTTTCCAGACGGCCGACTTTCTTTTCGACATATTCTCTAAGTGCAGCGGTGACTTGAATGTTTTCTCCACGAATGTTAAATTTCATGGTTCCAACCTCCTTCCGTCTATACATACCTATTCGCCACTTCTGTAAATAATCCTCCACTCAGATTAAAAAAATCTTTGCAAATCTTTTACAAACCATCAATATCCGACATTATTTTACCAATACTTACTAGATTCCCTATGCTATAATAGGACAGGTAGTCATCCAATCCTATATCGCGGTCGTACATCGCACTGGAGGAATCCTCATGGCCGAGGTAAAACCTTCCCATTCACTTATCGGAACAACGCTCGCTCAAGACGTCTACAATGAGTACGGTCTGCTTTTACTACCCGCTGGTGCAATCCTTCATCTAAGTGATATACGACTGCTAGAGGCTCACCAGGTGGAAGCCGTACACGTTACTACTGACTCTGAGGCACCCAATATGCCTTTTCCTCTCCTTCATTGGAGTGAGGCAGAGGCTGCAAAGGCCTATATGGTGGCCGTACAAAAGACCGAGTATTTATTTAACCAGCTCGCAAATGGGGATACCCCCCGACTGCAACAATTTAGCGACGCTGTTCATCCTATGCTCGATCAAGTTCTTCATCACATGAGATTTCTGCGCTTCATTTATTTGAATGAAGGAACAGAAAGTTATACGTATCGCCACTCCCTGCATGTAGGTATCGTGGCAGCTTTAATCGGAAAAATCATCGGATTGCCGCAACGCGATGTTCATTTTTTAGGCCTTGCAGGTCTTCTCCATGACATCGGCAAGATGAAAATTCCCGATGAGCTGCTGTCCAAACCAGAGCGTTTGACAGACGAAGAGTATACGATTATGAAAAAGCATACCGTATACGGCTACGAACTCCTGCGCACCATGGACGATGCCGACAACTTGCTGGCACAATGCGCTCTGATGCACCACGAACGTTGGGATGGAAGTGGATATCCCCTCGGAAGAAAAAAAGATGGCATTCCTTTTGAATGCCAAATCATCAGTGTCGCAGACGTATTTGATGCGATATGCACAGATCGCGTGTATCGGAAGGGAACCTCTCCCTTTGAAGCCGCGAATGTTCTGTGGGAGTTAGCTTGTACTGGCCAATTAAATCCGATGATTGTATCTCGTTTTATCCATTACATTATCTTACTTTACGTCGGCTCCCATGCGCTTTTGAACAATGGCGACCACGTCGAAATCATTATGATTCATACCGATGAGCCTATGCGCCCTCTCGTTCGTAGAGGTAATGATTTTATAGACCTGAGACTCCAGCGCTCCCTACGCATTCAAAGAATGATCAGTTAAACACGTTGAAAAAACGAATCCCCCTGTCCGATCAAGGAACCAGGGGGATTTTGCTATTTGTTTCGTTTATAATTTCACGACGTTCGCCGCTTGTGGACCGCGGTCCCCTTCCACAATGTCGAATTCTACAGCCTGTCCCTCATCTAACGAACGAAACCCTTCCGACTGAATCGCCGAAAAATGGACGAATACGTCATCACCGTGTGGAATATTTTTTCTCAAGTCCTCGTACAACTACACGGGACAAGAACAACGTAAGTACTAGGTAAACCGCCGCTTCCGTTAAATACGGGGGGTAGCGCTCAAATGTACTTTTCGCCACGTTCATGGCTGCGTAGTTTAATTCCGGTGTCGCGATTACTGCTAGTAGGGATGAATCTTTTAAGAGAGCAATAAACTCATTTCCGATCGCAGGCAGCATACGTGTAAATGCTTGTGGAAGTATAATTTGGCGCATGGCAAGGCCCTTGTTCATACCAAGTGATCGTGCCGCTTCCATTTGCCCCGGATCAATTGATTGGATGCCAGCCCGAAAGATTTCCGCCATATAGGCAGCTGCATTGAGCGAAAGCGCGACGAAGCCTGAATAAATCGCTTCCGGACTGCTCGCTCCCGGATACAGAATACCCCAAATCGACGGAATCACGGCAAAATGAATCAGCAAAATTTGGACCAACATCGGGGTTCCCCGAAACAGCTCTACATAAATCGAACAGGTCCAACGTACGATTCGCTTGGAAGACATTTTGCCCAAGCTGATGAACAACCCCAAAAATGTTCCGCAAACCGTAGCCACTGCCGTTAGTAAAATTGTATTAATAATGCCTCGGATAAACAATTCTCGGTAGTCGTAGATGACACTCCAGTCCAATGGCTAATCCTCCCTTCTTCATGTCAGCAAGCCAAGTTGCGAACAAACGCCGGCTACGTCGTAGAGACGCACCCGGCCATTTTGCTGCCTACTTATTGCCAAAGTACTGGGTGTAAATTTCCTGCAGCTTTCCATTTTCTTTTATCTTTTTCAATCCGTCGTTGATTTTTTTCATCGCATCGGTATTGCCCTTTTTCACGATAATTCCGTAAAATTCCTTTTCAAAGGAATCATCTTTAATCAGCTTAAACTTCTTATCTTTGACTTTATTCACGTAGTATGACAAAACGCCATTGTCGCCAATCACTGCATCGACTCGACCATTAAAGAAGTCATCGACGGAGGATGGCATGTCGTCATAGCCTTTCAAGCCTTCGTACGTATCTCCAAACGCTTTTTTGACCACTTCTTCACCCGTGGTCGCAGCTTGAACCCCGATCTTCTTGCCTTTCAAATCTGCCAGCTTCGTCACTGGAGAATCTTCCGCTACCAGAATGAGTTGGTTTGCTTCAAAGTATGAGTCCGAAAAATCGTATTTCTCCTTGCGCTTCTCCGTGATCGTGATGGACGAGATTCCAATATCAACCGTCCCTTTGTCTAGTCCATCAAAAAGTGGGTCCCACCCAGTGTTTTTCCACTCGATCTTGAATCCGCCAGCTTCCGCGATCGCGTTCATTACATCGATGTCGTGGCCACTAATCTTGTCAGCCTCAAGCATTTGGAATGGTGGATATGCCGCATCTGTACCGACTACGTACACCTTGTCACCCGAACCACCACTGCCAGACGTTTGCTGACCACCCGATCCACAGCCTGCGAGGAGTACCCCCACACCGACGACCAACGCGAGCGATTTGAACCAATTTGTCCCGATACGCATTTCGAAATCCCCCTTGTGTCTCTCTATCTGCCCATTTTGTCCCCAGCAATGTCCACATGGAAATTACGGATTTTTTGCGTTCTCCACAGAGTTATCCACATTATCCACATACCATTGTGCACAAGCTGGGTATAACCATTTTCCTGTATATTCTGCCACTTTAGTACGAAAGTAAGGGGAACGAAATGGGAGAATAAGTAGATCTAGCAGCAAAAAAACAGGATTCATATATACGGGATATAGTTCTATCCTGCATATAAAAATCCTGCTTTTATCTGAAAATAATGAATTATTCTTTTTCCCCCAAAATCACGATCTCTACCCGACGATTCTTCGCACGGTTCTCCGCGTTGGAGTTGTCCACAAGCGGTTTGTATTCCCCCAAGCCTGCCACTGTAAAGCGAGACGCTGGTAAGGAGTTAGCATCCACCATTTCACGCATGACAGAGATCGCGCGCGCCGAGGATAGCTCCCAGTTGGATTGGAAGGAACTGCGAGATATCGGCACATCATCTGTATAGCCCTCGATTCGCACCTTGTGCTCAAAGCGCTTCAAAACCCCTGCTACCGTCCCGACGACTTGCTTCCCTTGGGCTTGTAGGTCTGCCGAACCACTCGTAAACAAAATCGTTTCCGGCAAACGGATACGCAAGCCTTCTTCGGTCTCCTCGTAGTCGAGATTCAGCTCAGCCAAAGCGGAGGATAGCTGGTTGCGCACCGTCTCCATATCGCGCTCACTCGAGTCAGACATGCCCATTGGCGGCTTCGGCACGTTTACGGTGTCTTCGGAGCCTTCTTCTTCTTTTTCGCCTTTGAGCTCCTTCTGGCGAGCCTCCAATTGGTAGACCTCTCGCTGTAGCTCCAGCTTTTGCAGGTTGAGCAGGTCGAGACTCTCATGCACCTGCTCCAAGCTCGCTTTTTCCTTTTGGACTTCATCTTTTTGTGCCTGAATGCTCTTCGTCTGTGTCGCCGCGATAATAATCACGATCACGAACAACAGCGTAATCAGGTCACTGTAACTGAGCAGCCAGCTTTTTTCTAGCTCTTTTTCGTCGTATAACCGTTCGTCATGCATAGCGGTCCTGCCTTTCAATCGTGCCCTTCATGCTGCCTGCCTCTTTAATCAGCACCAGCTTTTGGTCACCTGGCAAGAATGAGTTCAGCTTTTCAAACAACAAGCGTGGTGTCTCCATGCGCTGGAGACCAATACACCCTTCGACGAAAAGACGCTTTTCAAACATTTCCCGGTCGTATAGATCCATCAGGCGATAGTAGCATGGCAACGCGAACAGATTCGCCAAGAGCGCGCCATACAGCGTCGCTACGACCGCTGCACTCAGACTGTGTCCGGTCAAGGCCATGTCTTCGAGCGACTTCAGTACGCCCGTCATCCCCAGAAGCGTACCAACCAATCCCATCCCCGGCGCCAACAAGCTAATGAGACGGAAGAACCCTGCTGATTGTTGGTAGCGATACTGCTCGCCCTTGAGCTCGTTCTCCAGGATCAAGCGCAGCTCTTCTTCGGGAACACCCTCGATCGCCAGCAAGCATCCGCGTTGGACAAATGAATCGGGTTCTTGTTGCAGCTCCTTTTCGAGCGCGATATAGCCCTGTTCCTTCTGGACGAGCGCGTAGTAGTAGAAGCGCTTGATCGTCTCTTCGACGTTACTTTGTCGGCCGTGGATGAGGAGGCGCCAGATTTTTTTCAGGTCGAGATGCTTGCGTTTGACTGCATAGGACATGACTACGGAGAGCGCGACTAGCTCAATGGCGGTTACGTTGAGGAGGTCCGATAAGGTTCCATTTAGGTAGACCGCGTGTATGAAGATGAGGAGGACGGCTCCGATTAAGACGAGTGAGCGACGTTTTGTGGACACAAGTGATTCACCTTCCTAGTTTTTCAACAAGTTGTTCTTAAAGTATAGCAGATGGTGGAAAAAAGATGAGGGAATAGAGTCATGGTTATAGTGAAGCTTGGTATAGAAAATGTCGATAATGATAAAGAAAGTAATTCTAGCAAAGAGGTGATCATCTGTGAATGCCGTACAATTAAAGCAAGCTGTTACTATTAGTTTGACGAAGCAAGTGCAGGAGACTTCGCAAGCGCAAGCTTCCATCATGTTGGAGGGTTTTGCTAAAACGCAACAAAATGTTCAAGCGGCTCAGGCAAGTCATCCGTCTCTTGGAAAATCGATCGATATTCGTGCATAAGTTGTGAAAAGAAAACGGCCGGTTCCCCGGCCGTTTTTACTTTTTGCGGTCGAAAAAGGCACCATAGCCGTTTGGACCTGCTTCGTTGTACGTATTCATTGCGAGCTTGCTGCGTTGAACATTGTTTAGTTGCTGCTGAACGCCCTGCTTTCTTCCGTCGATCAGAGGAATGAGGCGTTGGTTAATCTCGTAAATTTGCTCTAGCTGCTGCTTTTGAGTTGATGATAGAGATTCACTGTTTAACTCGTACTGCTGAATTTGTGAAATCACATCTTCTCGCTTATCTAATAAGGACAACCATTCATCGGGTTCCGAATCCTTTACACCTACTACTTGTTCTAAGCGTAATGTTGTTTCTAACAGGCTACCTAGAAGAACATCAACTGTTTTTTCCATATCCTAATACCCTACCCTTGTCTTTTCGCCAATAGCATGGCTTCTTTCCAAGTGTCACGGAATTGAACAAAAAGTTCTTCTACTTCCTGAAGAATGCGTACGTCTTTACGCATATTAGCCTCAATTGTACGTTTAAGCATATATTCGTAGAGTTTGGAGAATTCCTTGGATATATCATAATCGCTGTTTAAGGTAGACATCAGCTCGTAAATGATATTCTGTACTTTCAGAGAGGCCTCATGGGCTTTTATTATGTCTTTTTCCTCTAGAGCTGCCTTTGCCTGTTTAATGAACTTGAGTGCCCCATTGTACAGCATCAGTGTCAAATCAGCAGGGGTAGCGGTTGTTACCTGATTGGACTGGTATGTCTGTGCAGCATTCTGTAACATCTGCATCTCTCCCTGTTATTTCTGTCCTAACATTTGCGCAAACCAAGAGCCTTGGGATTGAGCTTTCGACATTGCTTTTTCCATGGCACTGAATTGTTTCCAGTAACGGTCTTCAATCATTTTAAGACGATCTTCCCAACGATCAATATCAGCATCAGTCTGCTTAATTTTCTTGCTTAAATTGCTATCATCTGCAATTGTTCCTACTGCTCCTGCTTCCTTTGTTATCTTGTCTATGACCTGATTTAATTGATTATACAAACGCTCCGCTACTCCGCTTTCAGTATACTTTGTCGAAGCATCGCTACTACTACTATAGTTTGTAAACAGTTTCAGTACATCATCGCCATTATTACGGATAGATTCACGAAGCTTCGTTTCATCAATATATAGCTTTCCGTTTTCGAGATAAGCATTTTTACCACTTGGAGCGCCACCAATCCCAATCTCAGAAAGTGTATCAAATGCTGGATTAGTACCCGAAGCCTGCAATGGTGTGCTGATCGCACGACGTAGTTCATTCAATCCGCTCGTAAGAATAGGATCCCTCAAGAGAACACCACTTTTTGCCATGTTCTCCATTTTTTCAGCCGTTTTTTCAGGCAGAGCTTCCTTTTCTTCTTCTAATAAAGGCTGATAGCCCTTGTATTTGGGTTCAGCTATTTTCTTATTGATTGTCTCAAGAACAGCGTTATACTTGTCGACAAAGTCTTTTACCATATTAAAAACAGCATCTTCGTCAGTCTTAGTACTAACTACTACGGGTGCGCCAACGTTAGCTTGTTTTAAGGTAAGATCCATGCCATCAAATGAAAAAGAGTTTGTTGCCGATGTATATTCTACGCCATTAATCTTAAATTTTGCAGGAGTTCCAGCGGTACCGGCAGTAGAGGTAGTTGAACCTATGTTTAGGTTATTTGAATTCGAAGTATCTACTTTAAACTGTTTGCCATCCTCTGATGTCAGTACAAGCTTATTATTAAAATAACTTGCTTTGACTCCGGCTTTTGCATTATTGATATTTTGGATAATGCTATCCAAAGAGTCATTCTTTCCTGAAACAGTTATAGGTACACCAACAGTGTCATTTGAATCAATTGTGCCGTCACCGTTCGAATCCTTACTAATTGTGATAGTAAAATCCGATCCACCAATTGGAATTTTGGGATCTGTCACCGCTAGGTTAAACTCAGCTTTTGGAGGTGTACCAGCTTTAGCCAAGCTCTCTACCTCTATAGAATATGAAGATAGACTAGGTTTACCTGCTACCTTAACAGATGCAATTGTGTCATTTTCGGAGGAAGCAATCTTTTTATTAAAACTTCCTGACATCCTTAGACTTTTCATTGAATTCTGCAAGTCTGCAAGAATCGTATTCATATCTCGGTAAGCATCGCGCTTCCATTCAACACTATATTTATTCCGTTGTAGGCGATTGACAGGTTCGCGTTGAGCTTTCATCAAATCTTTGATCATATTTTCAGTGTTCATTCCTGATGCCATACCAGTAAGTCTTATTCCCATGGGTGTAGCCTCCTATCGCTTTTCGTCAACAAGCAATCCGATCATTTCATGCATTTTCGCTACCATATCCATCATTTTTTTTGAAGGGATCTCACGAATCACCTCGTTTGTCTGGTCATTAATAACCTGAACATAATACTCATTGAGATCCTCATGAAGGGTAAACTTAATGTGGGAACTGCTTGATTGCAACCACTTGTTTATGCCTGATATTTCATGTTCTAAATCACGTTTGCTCTGCTGCGAATGTTCTATAGGCGCTGGCTTTTCTTGCGACTGATTGTTATTCTGAACTAACTCAGTGTACGGTTTCGCTTTTCCGAAGTTATTTAATGAACCGACTTCCATTACAATCCTCCTTAAGAAATATTTTCTTAAGATAGTTATCGGTTTTTTTTACTAAAACTTTTAGATTATACATTCCGCTGTTGATGGACTAAGTGACTCTACTAATTGCATCGTTCGAGCAGCATCTTGAATGGACATACTTCCCTCATATACTGCACCTTTACTATGTGTTACTACATTTCTAATAAAGTATAAGATTTGATTTGCAAAACCAGGTTTAGCATTCACATCTGCTACTTCAGGAAGTAACCGGTAAGGCTCCTTATTTCTTAGAAAAACATGGGCTTCTTCCAAATTAGTGAACTGTATTTTTCCATCTGGTATGTATAATTCGTAATTCCAATTTCCAAGGGCATGCCAGTACGCCTGAAATGTAACTGGTATATTTGATTCTGAAACAATGAGAGCAGCATATCGATGATTAAAAGGTTCTACATCCTGTGAATTATGAAACGCATTCACCCTTTTGGGGTCACCACAGTAATAGCGAATCAAGTCAATGCAATGGATGCTATTTCCTGTAAATAACATCTCTAGCTTTTCGGGGGGATAATTATTTTCTCGAAGCGATCGATACCTCTCAAATACATCCATGCGCATTCCGAGCAGACCGCCAGCTTCCTCAATTACATTTTTTGCCTGATTAACTACACTGTAAAATCGACGGTTAAAACCTACCATTATGCTTGTACCGTGCTGCTTGGATAATACCTCTAAAGATTTCGTTTGTTGTGCTGTTAAACCGGGTGGCTTTTCAATCAATAAAGGAACTTGATATGGTATCAATGCTGAAGTGACATCATAAATTTGGCTAGCAGGGACTGCTATAATCACTCCATCTAATTTCTCATTTTCAAGCATGTCAACAATAGTAGAATACGTCCTTGGTATCTTTAATTCATGCTTCGCTCTCTCGTTACTTTCTCTGGTACGATTTACGGCCGCACTTACTCGTATATTAGAGTCATTATTTTTATTTAGCCAATTAATGGCTGATATATAGAAAGGAGCGATTGTACCAGTTCCAACTATCCCCAGAGATATCATGAGAACCTCCCTTAAGTAAACGAAAACATTTTGTTTGAGTATTCTTTATCAGTAAGAGGAAGCTCAATCATTTTATTTCCCGTTTCGTGGGAGAAATGTATTCCAATAACCACCTCTAATGCCTCAACAGCATGTAGCGGATTAGCAGGAATCTCGTCTCTTAGTAAGCTCATTACTAGATCACGACTTAAGGTAATAATATCAAGCTCAAGATTACATTCTTCCATTAATTTTAATGGAGTTCCATACCTAGTCACTGATAACTCTTGATCTTGCTTTTCTCTCGCTTCAATCGTGTATGACCGTTTTAATTCATTAATAATAATTCGTCCATATTTACCATTTATTATAAGTAACGGGGGAATTCCCAAATCATCAGTCATTTCAAAGAACATGCGTGTTCCTGAACTAAGATGGAAGATCGCATAACCGCCAGGATCTTTAAATTGTGCTCCACGTGGATTGGGTATGTTTTCATCATTTAGGAAGCCGCATACTTGTACCACTTTCTGATCTAATAAAAAGCTCACCAGATCAATAAAATGAGTACCATTGCATCCCAATTGACCGCCGCCCATTGAAAACATCACGCTTTCTACTGGACCAATAACTTCGTTTCTTAATTTATCCCGTAACGCCACATAATCTTTGGACCATCTTCTCCCATGATTAACTGCAAGCAACATCCCCTCTGCCTTAGATTTGTTTACCATATCTTTAGCCTGGGATATTGATATTGCAATTGGTTTTTCACAAATGACTTTTTTCACACCATACTTCATTGCATCTAAAAAAAGAGGATAATGGCTTGGCCCATTAGTGGCTATGATTAATATGTCGACCCGCTCATTTTGCAGCATGTCCAAATGATTTGAATATATGGATACCTCTTGTTTTAAGTGGAAATCTTCAATTTTCTTAACTGCGTCTGATCTCACATCAGCTACAGCTATTCTAATTTCTTCCATGGATTGAACAGCATTTACATATCTTTGTCCCATCGGTCCTAGCCCAATAATCCCGATCGTTTTCATCAATTGATTTGCTCCTTAATCATGTCCACAAGTTGAGGTAAAAGCGTATGTTTAATTTTATTTTCCCTCACAAACTTGATATACTCAGTTGTCTTTCTCAAGTCTTGCATCTGAAATGAAAGGTATATAAGGTTATAAAGGTTATCTCCATAATATGGGTAATACCCAAAAGATCGAGTAAAATGCTTATAACTTGTATCTATCTCTGTTTCAAAGGCGTTACAACCTGCTATATTCTCATAGAATGCTTTGATTATATTAAGTAAAAAAGTGTTGACCAACAAATTACCTCGCTTGTTCAAATGATGGTCATCTGGCAGTAAGTAAACATGGGGATCGCTTGGCTCAATATGAGACTCCATATCTATAAAAAATACTTGGCTATGGTTTTCGCCAGTTTTTAAAATATCATTGTACAAAGATATTTGTTTTAATGTTCCGGGATAACGTTGTTCCATCTTCAGGGAAGTTTTACAGATCCCTATTACAATTAGTTTCGTTTGAGGGCGCAACTCTACTAATGAGATAATTTTCCTGTAGTATTGCTCAAAATCTTCAATTTCAACTATTTGCTTTCCACCCAGTTCCTCTCTAAACCAACAATCAACAATACCTACTTGCATAACAATGACATCTGGTTGAAAGAAAAAAAGATGGTCACCAAATTGTTCGCAAATATTTTTTATAGTAGAGAATCGTTGCGCACGATTGGTGACAGTAAAATTCATTTCAGTAAATTGAGATCGTAATTCTTTCTCTAATAAAAACCCGTAAGTCTCATTAAAATGAACAGCTAATTCTTTATCTTGAATCGGATCAAAATTATTAATTCTATGAGGACGTGGTAGTGCAAGGGAATCGCCAAGAATAAGGATATTCATATGAATTCACCAGTCTTTTCAATTTTCTATTCGATCGTTTTACCAGACCGATAAACCACCGTCTATTACAAATTGTTGTCCAGTTACATAACTAGATGCATCAGATGCCAAGTAAATCACTGCCCCAACAATTTCTTCTGGTCTCCCCATTCTTCCCAGCGGTACGCGATTTGAATATTTTGTAATAAACGTTTCATTCTGCCCACTTTGAATTCCCCCAGGAATAAGGGTATTAACTCTAATCCCATGAGAAGCCCAATAACTGGATAAATACTTTGTCAATCCAACTACAGAGGCCTTTGATGCAGAATAAACAGCTGGGGTATTGATCTGTTTACCCAAATAATAAGACCCTTCATAGATTCTATTATCTGGAGCAACAATCCCATAAATTGAAGCAGTTTGAATAATTGAACCGCCTTTTCCTTGAAGAACCATTTGTTTTCCTATCGATTGCGCTACTAAAAACATACCATCAATGTTCACTGCCATGATTTCTCGCCATTGATCTAATGTGTATTCTTCAAACGGGGCAAAGAAAGCATCGAGATCACTTGATTTACTCGCGGCATTATTATGGAGAATATTAATTTCGCCAAAAGTACTAACAGCCTTCTCAACCATCTCTTTAACTGATTCTGTCGAAGAAACATCACATTGAACACCCAAGCATTTAACTCCGTGGACATCGGCAAGCTCCTCGGCAAACGCAATTGCATCATTCTCATGTAAATCCACAACAACAACATTTGCGCCGAATTCGGCTAAACCTTGACAAATTCTCTTACCTAGAATTCCAAGTCCACCTGTTACAACCGCAGTTTTCCCCTGTAAATCAAACAAATTCTTAAACAAATAAGGCTTCATAGCTATCCCTCTTTTGGCTCATTAAGAATTCAACAAATTTGAAATCTATCTCCGAATCAATATCAATAGAGCGATCCTCTGGCATTTCATACAGTAATGTATCATCATTAAATACAGTATGTTTTTCAAAGAAAGCATTGCGGGTCCATACATATATAGAAGCATTCATGTCAAAACATTTTGGAGAGTCCTGCCTTCTCACAATAGGTTTTTCAAGTTTTTTTGATAGGTATACATAACCTTCGGAATTCAATTCTACTAAATTGAAGTAAGGAGATCTTCTTGCGGGAGCTGCGGTAATAAGATTAGATCCTTTCTTCTTTTCAAATAATTCTACTGCCAAATTTAAATCCTTAACATCACGTAACGGAGATGTTGCATCTAAATCGACAATAATGTCAAAAGATACTCCCAATCTAGCCTCTGCTTCTTTTACACAATGCTGAATTGCAGGCAGTTTTGCAGATTCATCAGTGGCCATTTCAGCCGGTCGTTCGATTAAGACGTCAGCTCCATATGTTCTTGCAGCTTCTAAAATGTCTTTTGAATCACTACTTACAGCCACACAGTCAAATAAACCTGATAATTTCGCTTGTCTGATACTAAATGCTATAAGAGGATGGCCCAGTAAAAGGCGGACATTTTTATTTTTTACCCCTTTCGATCCTCCCCTAGCACAAATTGTACATATTCTTTTCATTTTCTAATCCACCTTTGCTCCAAGTTGGCCTCTTCTACAGCTTTGATCATACCCATTACTTCACTTGCTTCACCAAGACTGCATAAATCCTGCATATTTCTATTCAAAACTGCAGTATGCTGTTCGATATATGTAAAATCTCGTGATACTTCGAATGTCTCTTTTTCATCGTTAACTACTATTTCATTATTAATCATGTCTAATTTAATCGTATTATTTTCTGTATTCACTATTACAAATCGTTTTGCAAGCCTATCCATATAATTTATATTGATTGTGACCACGGGGCATTTCTTTGTCTGCAATAAGATAGAGAATATATCATCACTATTAATTTCTAAACTACTGAACTGCCCTCCTAAGGCTGTTAACCTTTCCCAACCACCGAGGAGCCAATTTACGTAATCAAGTTCGTGGCTTAAATCTCTTAGAACGCCACCCCCATCTTCCTTCCTGGAAGAGTAGGCGGTCCTATAGTCGATTTGTGGTCTCCATTGAGGAAGATATTGACCAGTATAAACGTGAAACGATAATATTTTTTCGTTCTCTAAATAACTCTTTAGTTTTTTTATTCCTGGGTGAAAACGAAGATTATACCCTACAAAAAGATTTTGAAAATCATTAGGGGGAACTTCATTTTCTTGATCAAATAGTGGTTTTTCGACTAAAACAGTCCCCTTGAACCCATTTCTACTTAATTCAAGTAATGTTTTATAGTGTTCAGAAGTACGATTAGCAACAATTACATAATCGGGCTTTTCTATTTGTAGTGCTTCCGTGAGGGAAAAATAGTGACAATCCCATTCGATAATACGGCTACTCACAACTGCAACTTTGCACTCGAGTTTATCAAGTAATCTAGCGTGTCTCATCCCGATAGATCCAAACCCAATGACGATCGCTTTCAACTGAATACCTCCATGTATTCTTTGTTGGCCTTTTCGTAGTCAGTCATACGTCCAATATCTAACCAGTATTCTCTAATAGGGAATGCAATTGTATTTTTCTCTTCCTGCATTAGTTCTTCAAACAGACTTGGCATGTCTAAATACTGATTATGCTTGATGTAGTCTAGAACATTAGGGTCGAGTACATATATCCCAGCATTAACAAAAAACCGTTGCATCGGCTTCTCCTCAATGCTCGTTAATCGTTGTTTATCGAGCCTAACTACACCATAGGGGATTTGATGATCATACTCTCGCACACACATAGTTGCATAAGCTTGATAAGTCTTGTGAAAATCTAGCAACTGTTCAAAATGCACTTTTGTAAGCAAATCTCCGTTCATAACAATAAATGGATTATTGGGTCGTTCAGGTAACAAACTTAAAGCTCCAGCAGTACCAAGAGTCTCTTGTTCATGTAAATATCGTATTGTCACACCCCAACGGTCACCGTCACCAAAATACCCTTGAATCATCTCCGCTTTATATTTAACTGAGATGTAGAACTTATGAAAGCCTTGGTCAATAAAACTTTGTAATATTGTTTCAAGTATTGGTTTATTTCCCACTTTTAGTAGTGGCTTCGGGCAATCGTATGTTAACGGATGAAGTCGTGTCCCCA
>NZ_AKIX01000022.1:0-14579 GCF_000282075.1 Brevibacillus sp. BC25 | reverse complement strand
TGGCAGCGATGACGTACATTTGCGTCTAGAGCTGCCACTGCCTGTTCGATTATTTGTTCAGGATACCTAAATATTCGCTCCATGGCCCTACATCAGTTGTGTATCTTTTGGCCATGACCCGTACAATTTGCGCCGTATGCGTTAAATCATGAACGACCCACGTAGAGAGCAATTCCCGTACTTTTACGACCCCAAAAGCGGGATGGAGTCCGGTTAATTCCAGATGCTTTTCCGGTTCCACGAGCGTTCGCAG
The DNA here is from genome assembly GCF_000282075.1 of Brevibacillus sp. BC25. Classification (NCBI taxonomy): domain Bacteria; kingdom Bacillati; phylum Bacillota; class Bacilli; order Caryophanales; family Paenibacillaceae; genus Brevibacillus; species Brevibacillus sp. BC25. The sequence goes on along the minus strand of NZ_AKIX01000022.1, from coordinate 14,326 downwards.
CTTGGCTATGTTTTCGGCACGAAGCGTTTTGAATTCCAGCAGCTTTTGCTCGAACGATCTTTCCGACGTCTCCTGTAAGTGAGCGAAGCGATCAAATGGAGGAAACGGCTTACTTTCTCCCTCTTGAAGAATGATCTCCAGACGTGGAATCCGGAGTTATTCGCCTTTTATCAACGCCTTCCCTTCCAATTTGTTTGGAGAAGGGTGGATTTGTTTGCGTGAATACGTATAGAATGGTCGTAAGCAAGGCTCGTCTAAATAGAAACGCAGAGGTTGATAGATGGATGTTTAAAATCGGCGTGGTTGGTCCCAAGCAATCGGTAGAAAGGATTCTTGCGGTTGCAAAGGAATTCGAGGAAGGAATGAATTTTGTTCCGTATCCGTATACAGAGACAAAAGAGACAGAAAAAATCGTCTTGGAAAATGACCAGTACGTGGATCATTGGCTTTTTTCCGGACCGATTCCGTACTTGATTGCCCGGCAAGCATTGGATGATGACAAGCGGATGGAACATATTTACCCAACGGAGTCCAGCATCTATAAAGGCTTTTTGGAAATGGTCTACACTCATCGGAAATTAATCGATCGCGTCAGCATCGATATGCTTTTATCCACTAAATTCATGGAAGATTCCCTGCACAGCATCAACATCTCTGTGAGCGATATGTATATGAAGACGTTCGAAGCTACGATTGATCCGCAGGAGCTGCTAGATTTTCATCTTGCGCTATGGAAGGAGAAAAAGACAGACGCTGCTATGACCTGCTATCCGACCGTTTATCAAGCGCTAGTAGAAGCAGGTATCCCAGCCTATTGGATCTCGCCAAGCCATATGGAGATTCAGCAAACGGTACGCGTGTTTGTCGAGAGAGTGCGGACGTCTTATTTCAAGGATACACAGATCGGGATCGAGATGATTGAGGTCGAGCAATTTGACAGAATCAAGGAAAGCGCAAAGACCCCGTATCATTTGCAATATTTGGAGCTGCGTATAAAGCAAGCGTTGATCAAGCTGTGCGAGCAAGTGGATGGATCACTTCTGGAGCAGGGGAATGGCCGATATGTCATCTTCAGCACGCGCGGGACGATTCACAGGGAGATTCCTACCTTGCAAAACACAGTAGAGTTTTTGGCGAAGGAAGCAGATACGACGGTCGCTGTCGGAATCGGTTTTGGAGAGACGGCTTTTGCAGCAGAGATGAATGCCCATCGTGCACTGCGCCAATCGAAGGAAAAAGCAACGCGAGATATTGTCATGATTCAGGATGACGGAACGATCGTAGAGTGGGTCGGTCAGGAAGAGGAGCTCATCTACTCGTATCGTGCAGACGATGATGAGGTTTTGGAAAAGCTGAAAAAGGGGAACATCAGCGTCAAAAGCTATAAAAAGCTCGATGCCTTGCTGCAAAAAATGGGTTGGACCGATTTCACGACAAAGGACCTGGCCAAATATTTGCAAATGAGCGAGCGAAATGCACAGCGCATCGTCGCGGATTTGTGCGCCGTTGAGCTGGCGGAAAGCTCAGGGGAGGAATCGCAATCAACGCGAGGAAGACCCATCAAACGATACCGACTTTTGTAAGCACCCTGTTACGGGTGCTTTTTTCATTGCAGAGAAATCGAAATGTTAAAAAAAACCGTTGCCAATAGTCTCAACATTTCGTAATGTATATATAACGACATGTCGTAATATATGCGGTAATTAAGGGAGCTGGACCATATTTGCGCGGATCGTCAGTCATCGAACGAGATGAATGCGCTTTCGCCAAAATGAAAAACTAGCTTAGTAATGCATCTAGAAGGAGGTATCCACACATATGGTATCAGCACGCACGAGAAACTGGATTTTAGCGCTACTGTTTTTGGGCTGGGCATTAGGGAACCTGGATCGATACGTCATGAACTATGCCATTTTGTCGATTACAGAAGACTTGCAGCTTAGTGCTTCATCCACGGGATTATTGCTCAGTAGTTTTTTTGCTGGTTATGCACTCATGCAAATGCCTGGAGGCTGGCTGGCAGACCGATTTGGTTCCAGAAAAGTACTCATCGTTTCTGTTGTCATGTGGTCTATTTTTACAGGGCTGACCGGAGCCGCTTGGTCGATGGCTTCGATGATTCTCATCCGTTTTCTGTTCGGGATCGGCGAAGGTGGCTTCCAACCAGCCAGCTCGAAGATTATCGCTACCATTTTTCCTGTCAAGGAACGCTCGCGAGCCATGTCCGTGATGCTCTCCTCTAGTGCCATTGTTGGACTTTTCTCCCCGATTTTATCCGTTTGGATGATTCAAACCATGGGCTGGCGAACCATGTTCGTCGTCATTGGAGCTATTGGCGCCATCATTGCTTTCCTGTTCTGGCGTTATATTAAACTTCCACAAGCAGAATCTGCAACGAATACAACTGGCTCCGATCAACAAAAAACCTCAGTGGCTATGCTGTTTAAAACACCGCTGCTTTGGAGTCTGTTAATCGCTTACTTTAGCATTTATGCAGTGAACTGGGGCCTCGTAACCTGGATGCCAACTTACTTGAGCAAGGTACGCGGACTGGATATGATTTCACTCGGCTGGCTGCAAACGATCCCAGGCTTCGCTACGCTGGTCGGTATTTATGTGAGCGGCTATGTACTGGACAAGCTGCCAAAAGGTCGCGAAAAAATCATTGGTAGTTTCTCCTGTGTGGTAGTCGCGGTCCTCTTGTACTTCATGTTTACTGCATCGAGCGTGACGATGTTTATTACGTACCAAGCAATTGTGTCGCTGTTCCTTTCCTTTGTGATCATCCTGTTGCCGTCTGTTGTCCTGAAAAATCTTCCGGCTGCTGTAGCGGGAACTGGGATGGGCATCGTGAATACAGGTGGACAGCTAGCTGGCTTTATCACGCCAATGGCGATTGGTTTCATCGTAGAAGCGTTTAACGGTTCATTTGATGCAGCGTTCTGGATGCTGATCGGCTTCGCGGTCATCTGCATTGGTGCACTACTATCATTGAACTATGAAAAAGGCGAGCTGTTGAAGCAAAACGCCGACAGTGCATCCGCCTGAACAACTAGAGAAAGGAGCGTATGAAATGAACAGAACCGAGATCATTTCTGCGTTAATTGAACAAAAAAGAGACGCGTTTATTCGCGTTAGCGATAAAATTTGGGAAACGCCAGAGATTTACTTCGAGGAGCATCGTTCTGCCGAGTATTTGTGTCAAGCGTTGGCAGCAGAGGGCTTTGAAGTCGAGAAAGGAATCGCTGGACTGGGTACTGGCTTTGTTGCCAGCTTCGGAAGTGGCAAGCCCGTCGTAGCCATCCTGGGCGAGTATGATGCGCTGGCAGGCTTGAGCCAGAAAAAAGGCGCGATCAACCATGAGCCGATTGTAACGGACGGTCATGGGCATGGATGTGGACATAATCTCTTAGGTGCCGGAGCATTGGCAGCAGCGGTTGGCATCAAGGATTACATGGAGCAAACAGGCTTTCAAGGTACAGTTCGTTACTATGGGTGTCCAGCAGAAGAAGCAGGCTCTGGAAAAGCGTATTTGGCAAGGGCCGGCGTATTTGCTGACGTAGATTTTGCACTCTCCTGGCACCCTGCGACAGCGCCAAGCATCATGAACATCAGCTCGCTTGCGAATTACTCTGTTCGTTTTCAGTTTCACGGAAAAAGCGCGCATGCAGCCGCCGCTCCGCATTTGGGACGCAGTGCCTTGGATGCCGTGGAACTAATGAACGTAGGCGTGAACTACATGAGAGAGCATATGATTCCAGAAGCACGGGTTCATTACGCGATTACGAATACAGGCGGAATTTCACCAAACGTCGTCCAGCCGTTTGCGGAGGTCGTGTACTTGATTCGTGCTCCGAAAAAGCAGCAAGTGCAGGAACTATATGAAAGAGTCTACAACATCGCACGGGGAGCCGCCTTAATGACGGGAACCACCATGGAAGCGGTGTTTGAAGGGACAGCTTCTGATCTTGTGCCGAATACGGTATTAGCGAAGCTCATGCACAAAAATCTGGTTGAAGTCGGCGTGCCTACGTACGATGAAGCAGATCAGCAATATGCCAAACAAATTCAGGCAACGTTAACAGCTGAGGATATGAGAGCTTCGTTGTTCGGTTTGGATCGTGAAACAGCGAAACAATTGAAGGACAAAGTGATTGCGGATGTGATCGGACCACTTTCTACGCACGAGTTTACGCTTGCTGGGTCTACGGATGTGGGAGATGTTAGCTGGCAAGTACCGACGATGCAATGTATGACGACATGCTGGGCACTGGGTACGCCTTTCCATACGTGGCAGGTTGTCTCGCAAGGGGCCATGCCAATCGCACACAAAGGGATGCTGCAAGCAGGTAAAGTCATGGCAGCTACAGCGATCGAGGTGATGGAAAACCCAGCGCTGATCGAACAGGCAAAAGCCGAATTGCAGGAACGTTTGGAAGGAGAAGAATATTTCTCGCTCATTCCTGACGATGTTCAACCACCTCAAAAAGCTTAAATCGACGGTGAAAAGGAAGTTGGTTAGTCAAGTGGCGCAGCAAACAAGAACGATCGAAACAGACTGCTTGGAACAATGGATCGAGCAATATCGTGGGGAGTCCAGCAAGGGCAAATGCGCTGCTTATATCCCTGCTTTGAAAGAGGCTGACCCAACACAGCTAGGGATTTGTGTGATGGGACCAGATGGACAAATCAGCAGGGCAGGCAACTACGATGCTCCTTTCACCCTGCAAAGCATTTCCAAAGTCATCAGCTTTCTCGCAGCATGTACGCACCATGGGATAGAGAATGTATTGGAGCAGGTGGATGTAGAGCCTACGGGAGACGCATTTGATTCGATGGTTCGGCTGGAAATGCACAAGCCGGGAAGGCCTTTTAATCCGATGATCAATGCAGGAGCCATTACGGTGTCTTCCTTGTTACAGGGGAACGGAGTCCAGGAAAAATTTCGTTCCTTTCAAGACATGGTCGAGCGCATGACAGGACGCAAGCATCAGATCAATGAGGAAGTGTATCACTCCGAGTGGCAAACAGCCAACCGCAATCGTTCCCTCGCCTACTATCTCGCAGCTACTGGCTTTTTGGCTTGTCCGGTAGAGGATGCTTTGGACGTGTATATCCGGCAATGCTCTCTGGAGGTAACGGCAGAGGACATCGCGAAAATCGGCTTGATCCTGGCGCATGATGGCTATGATCCGATACGCAAGGAACAGCTTTTCGGCAAAGAGCTGGCTCGTGTGACCAAAGCACTGATGGTCACATGCGGCATGTACAACGCTTCTGGTAATTTCGCTGCTTTTGTGGGCGTGCCAGCGAAAAGCGGCGTGTCAGGAGGCATTATGGCTGCCATCCCTCCGCGTGGGCGCTCTGGGGATCTGCCTTTTGCTGGCGGCTGCGGAATCGGTGTGTATGGCCCTGCGATTGACCAGTACGGAAACAGTGTAGCTGGGGTAGCAATGCTCAAGCATATGGCAAGTGCGTGGGATTTGACGATCTATTAAAAAGAAATGGCTAGAGATCACAGATCATGTCTGGATCTTTAGCCATTTCTTTTACTTTCGCAATTGCTCTTTGATGAGTTGCTCTTCGTATGCTGTAGGATTCGAAATGCTGTTTTCAATGAAAAACTCAGCCTGGCTCTTTATGATGCTAATTTCTCTCTCTTCCTCTACCATCTGCATTCCATCTGGGGTAGTAAAGTGAGCAACTTCTGATAGATTTCCTTCCTTATGAATATGATCTGCTCGTAAATCAACGAGCACTGTCATCAGAAGTTTATCTTTATAGAAGATTCTTGCTGTCACCTGTTTTTTCTCCAAATCAACCAAAGGATAATCGGTTCTTATTCCAACTGGTTCAAAAATGGTAAAACCAAAACTTTTCACAGCGAATCACCTCGTTTCTTGATTTTACCAAATGGAAACATCAACATACAGCTGCTGGCTTTCATTGGCAAAAAAAAGAACCTGTGACATACTGGAGCTATCACGGTCATCGGAGGAAATCAACATGATAGAAGTGGTTGCATGTGGCGAGTTATTGATTGATTTTACACCTGTACAGCATAAGGAAAAGCCGGACAGCGCTGCATTTGAGCAAAACCCTGGAGGAGCGCCAGCCAATGTACTTGCCGCTCTGTCAGGCTTTGGGAAGCGGACCTCCTTTATCGGTGCGGTAGGAAACGATGTGTTTGGGCGTTTTTTACAACAGACCTTGATCCGACAGAATATTGGGACAGAAGGGCTCGTACTCACGGAGGAAGCGCCTACGACGTTGGCTTTTGTCCATCTCGATGAGACAGGTGATCGTTCTTTTCACTTTTACCGCAATCCGGGTGCAGACATTATGCTGCGGGAACAAGACGTGAACGAGGCGTTGATTGCACAGGCAGCGATTTTTCATTTCGGTACGTTGTCCTTGACGCATGAGCCAGCCAGATCAGCAACCTGGAAAGCCGTCGAGTACGCCAAAAAGCATCAGAGACTCCTTTCATTTGACCCAAATATTCGAGCGTCCTTATGGGGGGATCTGGAAGAAGCGAAGGCTATGGCCCTCAAAGGAATGGCGCAGGCCGATATCGTTAAGCTGTCCGAGGAAGAGCTGGCTTTTCTCATGGGGAGCGAGGATGCTGTGGAAGCGACAGCGTGGATGCTTGCGCAATATGATCTGCAAGCTGTTTTTGTCACGTTAGGGGAAAAGGGGTGTTTTTACCGCACACAAGATCATTTCGGTACAGTCGATGGATTTCCAGTAACCGCGATCGATACGACTGGAGCGGGAGACGCGTTTGTTGGCGCACTGCTCTATCAGCTTCTTGAGGCGGGGGAAAGTATGCTGGATATCCCAAAAGCCACGCTAGAGGACATGGTGCGCTTTGCTAATGCCGCAGGTGCCCTCACGACAACAAGATCAGGTGCCATTCCCGCCATGCCTGCGCTGTCCGAGGTCAAAAGCTTCATGGAAGCAGCACGGTAGGAGGGAAGAATCATGATTTTTGTGGAAGTCATCCTGCCTGTCCTGCTCATTTTTCTTAGCGGCTATATTTTGCAGCGCATTTTCAAAATGGATTTGAAACCGATCTCTTCCCTGGCGATTTACATCTTGTCGACGGCGCTCGTCTTTCGTACGTTTTACAAAACACAGCTCGACTTGCAATTATTTTATATCGTGGTGATTTCGCTGCTCTTGCTGGCTGCTCTCGTTGTGATCACGCAGTTGACGGCACGATTATTCAAATACGACAAGCAACAGGAAAGCGCACTGATGCTCGCGACCGCCTTCATGAACAGTGGCAACTACGGGACGCCAATTATTTTGTTCGCCTTCGGAGACGCTGGCTTTACGTATGCGGTGCAAATCATGGTTTTCCACTCGATCATGATGGGAGTATTCGGCGTGTATTTTGCCTCCCGAGGCGGGAATGGGATGGGGACGGCCATCAAGGCGATCTTCAAGCAGCCATCTAATTACGCTGTGGTTCTTGCGATTTTGCTGCAACAGATGCAAATCGTCATCCCGCAAAGCTATTACCAGGCGATTGATCTCGTTGCACAAGCGGCGATTCCGGTTGTAATGCTCATCTTGGGCATGCAGCTCGCCAATGTATCTACCAAAGCGCTAGAGTGGCAGGGACTCAGCGCTGCGAGTGTCATTCGGCTGGTGGCGTCACCACTTTTGGCGTACCTCATCTGTCTGTTATTCCCGATTGATCCGCTTCTGCAAAAGGTATTGGTCGTTCTAGCAGCCATGCCTTCTGCCGCAACTACTGCGATCTATGCGATCCAATTCAACATGCGACCACAATTTGTTTCCAGCAGCGTGTTGGTTACGACGGTTATCAGTATCGGAACATTAACGTTTTTGCTGAACATTTTGCACTAGTCCTGACGTAGACAAGGGAGGAAGAAAACATGAATAAGACAGAGGTATTGCGCCTTTTTGACAAAGAGATGAGAGTGGATATTACCTATCCGCCACTTCGACGGGAGGAGACAGAACACCTCGTTCGTCACGTTTCACCGACTTCGGATGATTCAGGAGTCGTCTTGTTTTCCAGGCTGTCTGAAGAAAATGCAGAGGAAGTTATCAAGCAGGAACTCGAATATTTCTCAAGTCTTCAGCAATCCTTTGAGTGGAAGCTGTTTGATTATGACCAACCGGCTAATTTGCTTGAAAGGCTGAAAGGCCATGGTTTTACAGTTGATGAGGAGGAAGCGACGCTTGTGTTGGGGGTGGCGCAGGCAGAGGAGTTACGAAGCCTTGTCATTCCGCCAGAGATACGGCAAATCACTGAATCGGCGGGCATTGATGATATCATGCAGTTGAAGGAGCAAGTATGGGGCAGTGCGAATGAGGAGCTTGCTGCGAGATTAAAACGGGATTTGGCGGAAGATCCTGAGCACCTGCTCGTGTACGCTGCGTACAGTGGCGATCAGGCAGTGAGTGCTGCTTGGATGTACTTGCATGAGGATACGTCCTTTGGCAGTCTGTGGGGAGGCTCTACTTTACCTGAATTTCGAAATAAAGGCTATTATACGGCTCTCGTGGCAGTGCGCGTACAAGCAGCACAGGAACGCGGGTATCCGCTGTTGATGGTGGATGCGAGTCCGATGAGCCGACCGATTCTGGAGAAAAAAGGCTTTGAATTTCTTGCCTATTCTTATCCTTGTTTTTATGAGTATAAATAGTATCGTGGAAAAAGAAGCTGCCCAATGCTCTGAGGGGGCAGCTTTTGTAGTTGCAGATAGTCGCCTGTGTAATTATTATGAGAATAAGAATCATTTGCAAAATTATCCTACATATGGTTAGGCAGGGAGAAGGTCATGGATCAAGCAACTGTACATTCCATATACGATAGCTATATCAATGCATTGCCCTCTACAAAAAGTGATCGCATTGTGTCCGAAGCGAATCGGTATACACTGACGAATAATGATGGCTACTTTCGGAGACTGATTCCTCGACCGGGATTGGAGCTGGTCGAGTCCAGCTATTCCCTTCAGGAAAACCGCGTCATGGATTTACAGTCGCAGGCAGCCATGGTTGAGCTTAGCTTTTGTTTGGAGGGCAGCGGGGAGTTCGTCGTTTCGGGAAGTCAGCACGAGTTTTTGCCTGGGAGCTGCTCCCTTCAATTGATGAACGATTTTCATGCGCATTTTATGTACCGGGCGGATGTTCCTCATCGATCTGTCGGGATCGGTATTTCCATGGAGCAATTTAATGATTGGGTGGCTGAGAGCGATGTGGGAGCAGCGTATTCCTTTCAAGGGCTGCTTGGCAATCAAGCCTATCGTCTGTTTCGGATGCCGTTGCAACCGAATATGGCGCGGATGCTCCAGCAATTGAACGATTTTTCATCCTCCCATCTGAAGCTGCGGAGATTGCATACGGAAGGCAAGATTCTGGAGATTGTGTCGTCGGCGCTGGATACGTTTTTGTTCGAGCGGGAAGAGAATCGACCAAGGTCACAGTTATCTCGAAGTGATCGGGAAAAGATTCACAAGGCCCGTGACATTTTACTCGAAAAAATGGAGTCTCCGCCTTCTCTGCTCGAACTGGCGCGTATGGCGCAGCTCAATGAATACAAGCTAAAGATCGGCTTCAAAGAAGAGTTCGGGACGAGTGTATTTGCCTACTTGCGGGAAAGGCGGTTGGAAAAAGCGCTTGGACTGCTGCGGGAGGGCAATCTGAATGTCAGTGAGGTTGCACTCATCGTGGGATTCTCTAACTTCAGTCATTTCTCCGAGGCGTTTCGCAAGCAGTATGGATTCAATCCTTCCGAGGTGAAGCGGGGGAGATTTTGCTAGTTTTACAAGCCACCAGACCGTGTTATACGTCTTCCTCAGATATATCGTTTATAGCAGAGTCGTTGTTCGGACAAGAGGTTATTCTCATCCTCGGCATAGGGCGAGCGGCAACATGCCATTAGGCTCCAGGTCCCTAAAGAAAAACAATATTTTCATGAGAATATTCAAAAAAATCCATTTTGCACTTGAAACTTACGTAACGTAATGAATTATGATGTAGAAACCGGTAAAAACCTCGCGCGAAAACGTACGCTAAGCTTAAAATCAGAGGGAGTTGAAGAGAATGACGAAACAAACACGAATTGGTAAAACAGACTTAGTTGTCAATCCAATCGGACTTGGAACAAGCGCTGTAGGAGGCCACAATATTTATCCTAATGTAAATGAAGAAGTAGGAAAAGATTTGGTGCGGGCTGCGATCAACCATGGAGTGAATTTTTTAGATACAGCGTTTTTTTATGGAATAGGACGTTCAGAGGAGCTAATAGGTGAAGTGATAAAAGAAGCAGGAAAGCGTCATGAACTCATCCTTGCAACAAAAGGTGGCCTTACACTTGTCGGCAATGATGTTACCATGGATAATTCGCCCGCTTATTTAAAACAAACCGTTGAAGATAGTTTGAAAAGGCTACAAACAGATTACATAGATTTATTTTATATTCATGCGCCAGATCAGGATACACCAAAAGATGAGGCAGTTGGAGTCTTAAAACAGCTAAAGGACGAAGGTAAAATTAGAGCAATTGGCGTTTCTAACTTTTCACTGGAACAATTGAAAGAAGCAAATAAGGATGGTTATGTCGATGTAGTACAGGGAAACTACAATTTGCTGCAGCGTGAAGCGGAACAAGAATTCTTTCCATATACGACAGAGAATCATATCTCGTTTATTCCATATTTTCCACTAGCCTCAGGCTTGCTTGCCGGTAAATACAATAAGGATATGACATTCAATGATCTACGCAAAGATATGCCTCACTTCCAGGGCGATAACTTTAAAAGAAATCTAGAAAAGGTAGAGCAGCTCCGTAAAATTTCAAATAAAAAAAATGCCGAAGTTGCTCATATAGTCCTTGCTTGGTATTTCACACATCATTCAATTGATGTTGTCATTCCCGGAGCACAAAGAGCAGAGCAAGTGCTGGATAATTTAAAAACAGTGGACGTCCACCTGACAGAAGAAGAAATCAACGAAATTGATCGTATTTTTAAATAGGTTCTCTGTGGCGAACCTTCGTACTACTGCCCTTTAGCTTAACGCCTCGTCAGTGAGATTTTGAAGCACAATCAGCAAACCTAGCGATTCATCGATCACCTATAGTAAAATAATATAAAAAAGGGAACGGAAGGTGTAAACAATGTGCCGAAACATCAAAACCTTGTTCAACTTCGACCCACCCGCGACAGAAGATGAGATTCAAGCAGCAGCCCTGCAATTCGTGCGAAAGCTTTCGGGCTTCAACACGCCTTCGAAGGCCAATGAAGAGGCTTTTCACCGAGCGGTCCAAGAGGTCTCCGTTGTTGCGAAAAACCTCATGGATTCGCTGGTGACGAATGCAGAGCCACGCAATCGAGAAGTCGAAATCGAGCGTGCTCGCGCGAGAAACGCCAAACGGTTTGGCACGACAGAGTAGTGAGATGCTAAAGACAAATAGTCTATTCTAGGGGCAGTCCATTTGGGCAACTGCCTATTTTGGTTTCCTGTATCAGAAATTTCAGCATCTTATCATCGTCTTATGAGATGATTTATCATTTCGCTACTATGTCTCTCTCCTGTGAATTATATTATCGTAGAAGGCAAAGGGGAGAGGATCATCATGGAAAAGGTGAACGTCGCACAACATTTATCACGCTTGCAAGATTCCTGGGGCTCTCTGATTGTCGGAGAGATGAATGATACGTCTATTAAGCTAGAGAAGTTGCAAGGTGAGTATCCTTGGCAACAAAATGACCAGAAAGATGAACTGCTGTTTGTCGTCAATGGCAGACTACTGCTGATGTACCACGAGCGTAATATATGGGTGGAAGCCGGAGAGTTTATCGTTGTGCCGAAGGGAGTTTCTTACAAGCTGTTTATCCCGAATGGCGATTGCCATCTACTGGCGATTGAACCGAAAAAATTCGCTGCTCTCAAACGCTGCTCCTAAGACGATCAACATAGAAAATCGACCGCTATTCGTTCGTGAATAGCGATGATATAGAGCTGTCAATCGACCGGTCACTTTCGTTGGCTGGACAATTGGCGGCTTTTTTGCTATTAATATATGTTCAGAAAAGTGTTGACTTATGCGTAATTTGTTATGTAATAAATACTGATAGCTCCAACTCTTTTCGAGGTGATGAATGTTGGACGACGGCATATATGTATTGATTAAAAAAGGAGACCCCGGGCAGCTTCAGAAGCGTCAGTTTCTACATAAGGAAGAGTGTACGATTGGGAGACGGGGTAATCAATTACAACCAGACATTGCTTTTTCTAGTCCGTATATATCCAGAAGGCATGCAGTGATACGGAAAATCAATAACCAATATACGATTTCTGATTTGCAAAGCAAGCATGGGACAGAAGTGAACGGAATGGTGATACAGCAAGCACCGCATTTTCTTTATCACGGTGATCATATTACGCTGGCTAAAGGCGTGGTAGAGATGATATTTTTTGCAGAGGGTAGCGAGATGGATGTGACGCGGGAGTTCTCATTCCCTTTGACGATTCCAAAAGAAACTACCTCCACGTCCGGCTTGGTCATCAATCTGGAACGCAGAGAAATACGTCTCGATGGCACGAGAATCCATTTGACCGGAAAAGATATGGACTTGCTCATGCTTCTGTACCAACGTTCGAATCAGGCGGTCAGCTATGATGAAATCATGGTACTCGTCTGGCCGGAACGGTTGCTGAATACGGAGAGCAGCGTCCCGGATGTTGGACGAGCCGAGATCAACGCTCTCGTTTATCGCTTGCGTAAGCGGCTGGGCAGATTTGGAGAAAACGTCACCACGATCCCGCGCTTCGGTTACATGTGGGAAGAGTAGTAGGCAGTACGACAGACACAGGATGAATTTCCTGTGTTTTTTTGCATTTGATGTAACTATCTGATACTTATCATCGTCCTATGATAATAGTCTCATCTTGCCATCATCTTTTTTCCATATATTATGGTATCCGACTGTAATATCGTGTGGTAGGGAAGGTGAATGACTAGTGAAAAAGACATGGATAGTATTTTGGACGGTTTTTGTCGTTGTTCTTTCAGGGTTTTTCTATCTTTTCTGGGACTTTTGGAAGGACAACACGCAGTCGGATGGCGAGAGGGCAAAGACAGCATTCACCGCGTATACGACAAAGTGGGGAGAACAGAAATTCTCTGACATGTACGAGCAGCTTTCTTTACATACAAAAAAGACCATCAGCAAAGAAGAATTCGTTTCGCGTTATCAAAACATTTACGGCGGAATCGAGGCCAAAGCGATTGCGGTCGAGCCGATGTACAATGGCGACGTCATGCTAGGTGAGGATGGGCAGATCAATTTTCATTACCGGCTGACGATGGAAACTTTCATTGAACCGATTTCCTTTACGGGGAAAGCGACACTTGTCAAAGAAACGCAGAATGACTTGGAGGACTGGTACATTCATTGGAATCCTTCTTTTATTTTTCCAGAAATGAAAGAAGGGGACAAAGTAAGAGCCAATACGGTGCATCCCAGACGAGGTGAAATCACGGATCGGGCAGGGCGTCCATTGGCAACAGAGCGTGTCGGGGTAGATATCGGGATAAATCCGGGAGAATGGAGTCAGGCTTCACAGACCGGGAAAATGGAGGTCAGCAAGCTTTTGCAAATTCCGTTGGATGACCTCACCTCCAAGGTCCAAGCTACGACAAGCAAGTCGGCCAAGTTTATCCGGATCGCCACGCTGCCGCAGGACGATGCACGCATCAAACAATTAGAAAAAACAGAAGGGCTCAAACTGCACAAAAAGAAAGTCCGCTACTATCCCTATCAGGATGCGACGGCCCATTTGGTTGGCTATGTAGGAGCGATCAGTCAGGAAGAGTACGAGAAGCGAAAGGATCAGGGGTATAAAACATCTGATGTGATTGGAAAATCAGGACTGGAACAGATTTTTGAGGAGCAGCTAAGAGGGAGTGCAGGTGGGCGTATCGTCATTACGGATCCAGAAGGAACGGAAAAAAAGACCGTGGCGGAACGCTTCGCCAAGCATGGAAAGCCACTGGCATTAACGATAGATGCTGAAATACAGAAAACGATTTACCAGGAGCTGAAAAACGAAGCAGGCACGGCATCGGCGATCTCACCAAAGACCGGGGAAATACTGGCCCTCGTCAATTCTCCGTCCTTTGATCCTAATGCGTTTGTGCTTGGGATGTCGGCTACAGAGTGGAAGCAAATGAATGAAAACCCGCAAAAGCCGCTTCTCAATCGGTTCGCGCGCGGGTTTGCGCCGGGCTCGACCTTCAAGCCGATTACGGCAGCGATTGGCCTTGAATCAGGAGCCA
>NZ_AKIX01000021.1:0-55133 GCF_000282075.1 Brevibacillus sp. BC25 | reverse complement strand
TTTAGCCGTATCCTTACGGCGGCAGGATGATACGATCGCCAATATCCAGCACATCCGCGAAGCCATCTCACTCAAACGCCTGTAAATCAGGCGTTTTTTCTTTTGCTTGCGTCCTCTTGCAACTTGCAGGAGAAAAATGCAAATCATACAAGCATCGTGTGAAGTGTTCAATTGTGAAATAATTTTTTTCTTAATGCTTAACAAATGAAAAAAATTTCGATATAATCGCGTTATCTCCATGACAACACGTTGAAAGCGCATTCAATTAGGGGTGACTACTATGACGCAAACCTACTTTATCGGGCTTGATATCGGGACAACCAGTACCAAAGCAATTGTTTTCACTCCTTCCGGCGCCATCCGCGGTACGGGTAATATCGATTATCAGCTACTCGTTCCCCAGCCCTCTTGGGCTGAGCAAGAGCCGGAGACGATTTTTTCTGCTGTCATCCAGGCATTGAAACAAGCACTGGAGCATGCAGGCATTGCCAAAAGCGAGATCGGTGGTATTGGCTTCTCTACTGCCATGCACAGTCTGATCGCTGTCGACCCGAGTGGCAATCCCCTGACGAACAGCATCATCTGGGCTGATAATCGGAGCGTGGCACAAGCAGATCGACTAAAAGCAGACGGTGTCGGTCATCAAATTTACTTAGCGACAGGCACACCCATCCATCCCATGTCGCCACTGCCCAAAATCATGTGGCTACGGGAGAACTTGCCAGATACGTTTCGGCGGGCAGCCAAGTTTATTTCGATCAAGGAGTATGTCATTTATCGGCTTTTTGGTGAGTACATCGTCGATTACTCTATTGCTTCAGCTACGGGGCTGTTCAATCTGAGAAAGCTGGACTGGGATGAGGAGGCGTTGCAAGTCGCAGGCATTTCCAAGCAACATCTCAGTGAGCCTGTACCGACTACTCATATCCTGCGAGGAATGAAGATTCGTTATGCGGAAGAGATCGGGATCGATCCAGATACGCCTTTCGTCGTCGGTGCCAGCGATGGGGTTTTGGCCAACCTCGGTATCGGTGCCATTGCTCACGGACAAGTAGCCATCACCATTGGCACGAGTGGCGCTGTAAGAACAGTTGTACCAGAGCCAATCACCGATCCAAAAGGACGGACTTTCTGCTACGTGCTAACGGAAGATCATTGGGTGATTGGCGGACCCTCGAACAACGGTGGGATCATGCTTCGCTGGTTCCGTGACGAATTCAGTTGGCCCGAAGTTGAAAAAGCCAAACAGCTCGGCGTTGATCCCTATGAAGTCATGATTCAAGCTGCTGAGCATGTTCGAGCTGGTGCCGACGGTTTACTCTTTCTCCCCTTCCTATCCGGCGAACGAGCTCCGTACTGGAACGCCCAAGCAAGAGGCTCCTTCTTCGGTATCGGCCTCCATCATAAGCGTGAGCATTTTATCCGAGCAGTTCTCGAAGGAATCTTGTTTAGCGTCTACAGCATCGGTATCGCCTTGCGCGATCTGGCAGGTGGAGCCAAGGAAATCCGTGCATCGGGTGGATTCGCTCGCTCGCGGGAATGGCGCCAGATTATGTCCGACATGTTCGGGTATGAAGTGCTGATTCCGGAGAGTCATGAAAGCTCGAGCTTTGGTGCCGCTCTCTTGGCGATGCATGCATTGGGGGCGATGGATCATTTGCAAGATGTGAAAAAGATGATTCATATTTCCCATCGCCATGAGCCAGATTTGGAACGATCCAGTGTCTATTTGGAGCTTTTCTATATATACGAGCGTGTTTATTACAACCTGCTGGAAGAGTACAAGCTGATAGCCGAATTCCAAAAGCGGTTGAACAACTAGAGACAACAACTATGGAGGGTTCATCATGCCACTCGTCATTACACTGCTGTCCATCGTCTTCCTGCTCGTTCTCATTACTCGCTTCAAACTGAACCCATTCATCGCACTGTTATTGGCCGCTGGATTTGTAGGAATCGCATCCGGCATGCCGCTTGTAAAAGTTGTGGATTCAATAAAAGATGGAATGGGTGGCACTCTCGGCTTTATCGCGATCGTGCTTGCCTTGGGAACCATGCTTGGCAAAATGATGGCAGAATCTGGCGGTGCCGAGCGCATTGCCCGTACTCTCATCAATCGCTTCGGTGAGAAGAACGTACACTGGGCCATGATGTTCGTCGCGTTTATCGTAGGGATTCCGGTATTTTTCCAGGTTGGTTTTGTTCTTTTGATTCCACTTGTGTTTACGATTGCGAGACAAACAGGTGTCTCCCTTGTCAAAATCGGTATTCCGCTCGTAGCTGGCCTTTCTATCGTTCACGGGATCGTGCCGCCGCACCCTGCTGCTATGGCCGCTGTCGATCTGTTCCAGGCGGATGTTGGTAAAACGATTTTGCTCTCGATCATTGTCGCGCTGCCTTCCGCGATTATTGCAGGACCGCTCTACGGCAGTTGGATTAGCAAACGAGTCAAGACGAGCATCTCTCCAGAGCTCGCTTCCCAGTTGGCAGAGCCAAAATCCGAGCGTGACTTGCCCAGCTTTGGGATCACCGTCTTCACTGTCTTGCTCCCTGTGCTGTTGATGTTATCTGCAACGGTTGCAGATGTGACTCTGCCAAAAGAACATACGATTCGCCAATGGGCTGATTTTATCGGAAGCCCGATTACGTCTCTGTTGATTGCCGTGATTGTTTCCTTCTGGACGCTCGGATTCAATCGTGGTTTTACCAAAGACGATATTCTCAAATTCACAAATGATTGCTTGGCTCCAACCGCGACAATCTTGCTCGTCATCGGCGCAGGTGGCGCATTTAACAAAGTACTGCTGAACAGCGGTGTAGGTGACTATATTGCTGAGCTCGCTACTGCGTCTGCGATCTCCCCTATTTTCCTAGGCTGGCTGATCGCGGCCTTGATCCGTGTAGCAACGGGCTCTGCGACCGTCTCCATGATGACGGCAGCAGGTATCGTAGGTCCGATCGCGCTACAAATCCCTGGAACAAGCCCTGAGCTTTTGGTACTGGCAACAGGTTCTGGCTCCCTGATCCTGTCTCACGTAAATGATTCCGGATTTTGGCTGATCAAAGAATACTTCAATATGTCTGTGCAAGATACGCTTAAAACATGGACAGTGATGGAGACCATTCTTTCTGTTGTGGCAATCATTTTGATCATGGGACTGTCCTATATCGTGTAACACGAAATGAAAAACAGGTCTTTCCATCCACATCGCTGGAGGTAAGACCTGTTTTTTGGCTGGCTGGGTAACTCGCTACTTCATTCGTTTGGCAATCGGATGATCTTCATTCAGCTCTAGCAAATCCCACAGGTTTCCGTATAAATCCTGAAAGACCGCCACCATACCATACGGCTGTTCTTTTGGCTCTCTCACAAATTGGATTCCTCTTGCGACCATCTCATGATAATCTCGCCAAAAGTCATCTGTGTTTAAAAAGAGAAAAACTCTCCCACCAGCCTGATTCCCGATAAATAGCTCTTGCTCAGGTTTGGATGCTTTTGCAAGCAAGACTGTAGTGCCAACGGAACCAGGTGGAGATACGACAACCCACCGCTTGTCCTGTTCTGGCTGATACGTATCTTCCACTAAAGTAAAATGAAGCTTCTTGGTATAAAACTCAATGGCTTCATCATAATCTTTGACCACGAGCGCGATATGCACGATGGATTGAATCATGATCTCGGTACCTCCAGCTTCAAATTTTTTTGGAATGAAAGGATAGATTTGGGGCACCCTATACTTTGGGGCTGCACGTTAGATATAGCAGAACTTCCCAACACTAATCGAGGGAGTGACAATCTTGGCTACTAACAACGAACGCAATCACAACGATGCTGTTGACAACGACGAAGCGAACATGGCAGGCGGTGGAGCTTCTGAAGCTGTAGGAACAGTTGGCGGTGCGGCAGTAGGTGCTGCCGTAGGTTCTATTTTAGGGCCGCTTGGTACCATTGCAGGTGCGGTTGCCGGGGGTGCACTTGGCAACGAAATGGGAGAAAATGTGGCAGCTGACGGCAATGACACGTGGGATGCTGCGAATAATGATGCCGATAGAGACCGAGCAGAATAAAGCAAGCTTCTACTAGGTTTGACAAATCGGGGTGCAAGGGTAAAAACCTGCACCTCTCCCCATTACTTCTTATTTAAATAATCTTCTACTGATTTTCTCAAATACTTGCCTGTCGCTTTTTCGATTATCTTTTTATATTCTTGTTGTTGTTCCTTATCATCTTTTCTTTTTTTGCGCGTATCTTCCCTAGTCTTCAGCGTTCTTTTCCCATTCATATTCGTTTTGTTTTTACTAACTGTTTTTTTGCTACCATTATCATATTCGATGTCAGAATTATAACCAGTTATCGCTCGTAATGCTTGTAAGCTACGCATTATTTTCTCTGTATATTGTGGATAGATCTCTTCCACTGTTTCCTTGTATAAATTCCTACCGATTCGATGGTTTTTTATCCGTGTTAGAGTTAGGGTCTGTGCCTCTAGTATTTTGCGATACTGGGCCATTGTTTGCTGAATACTTTCAATCTCATCCTTTTTCATATTCTCTAAATCTTCCATACATGTTGCGAACTCATTTGCTAGGTTATCGAACTCCTCCTTTTCTTTCTCAAACCTTACCTCTTCTTCTTGTTGCACATCAAAAAACGGGTAGTAATCCTCCTCTATTTTCTTAAGAGTCATGTATTCGTCTCGAATTTTGTTTTTATCTAATTGATAAATAAATACACATTTTTTCTCGTCACGTCCATCTAACTGAGAAATCCCTTCTGGAATAAACCTCATTTTTTCAGGCTTTTCTACATCACTAATTCCTTCAATCTCATCGATAAGAATTTTGTTTCGTTTCAGTTTGGCTGGCATGATTTCAAAAATATTGGTGGACGAAGCTTGCCCCTTTTTAACCTCACCAAAATGAGCAACTGCATTCGCTTCATCTCCCATCCATTCTACCGGTTTTTGATTTTTCAAAAAGTCTGTAGGTAATGATTGATGCATGGAATAGCGAATCCCTTTCACACTCTTCGCATCGAAATTATTGGAATCAATGTCATAGAGCTCCTCATTTCCGTCCTGATCGGAAAATGCGAGATTGAATCTTGCTGTGTGGCTTTTTCTCGTAAAATCCAAATTACCTTCATCCATTGTTTGAGAAAACTGTTCGAAAGAAGATTCACCCTCTGTTGGACTGGCAAATTTCCATTTCTTTTCATCTTTCTTGGTCATATCCGCCTTTGCATCCCATTTAAAGGGAATCCGGACTGGTAGCTGAATTTCCCATGGCTTCGTTGAATCGACCTGTTTCAAAGCACCTAGCTTTACCAATTGCTCTTGATCCACACTAAAGTTCCATTGATCGTATTTCACCTCAACAGAGTACGTATACTCTGTACCTTTCCCCGCTCCACGTAGCATTTTTTCAATCGTATTATTATAAGAATGCTCGTTATTTTTCACATCCTGCGGGGCTATATTCCACGCTTGGTTCGCTTCGATTCCTCTGATAATCTGATAACCGACCAAGTGCCCCCCATCGTATCCGGTTTTGGCTGCATCATTTTTTCCATCCCGTATCAATCGCTCTTCTGTACCCAAGTTGCCGATCGCACTTACAACAGAATCGCCTTTACGATCCTTTCTCGATGTGCCTTTTTTTACGATAGCCGTAACGGAATGAGGACGATCACATGTATCTCCTAATACTTCTGTCTTGGAAAAGAAGCTTTTATTTACATTGTCCTCACCATATGTTTCTTTCAACACGCCAAAAAAGGTAGGGAGGCCTTTATCTGCTTGCACAGCAGTAAATTTACCTTCATTATTTTTATTGTTATCATACTCATCTGTTGTGTAATCGGTTGGTTCAATACCCTTGAATTTACCTTGTATGACTGGTTGGTTATTTCTTTGCTTTTGGAGTAAATGAGTCATGGCTTTGTTTCCGATTTTTTTGGCGAGCTGCAAGACATGTGGCGTTGAGTTTTTAGCGCTTGGGGATTTTGAAGAATTTTCAGGGGTTTGACGATAACTTGCTTGCGATTCTTGATTATGGGAAAACATCACATCACCTGCCAGTATGATCATTAATAGAATCTTTTCTTATCATATCAAATTCTGACATTTTTCCAATCGAATTGAAGGAAAACGCTACTGGACACCGACCACAGCAAAGCCAGCGGGAGAAATGCTCCTCACCCAAGCAAACTGAGGTTTAATAACCCATACTCCTTTTTTGTTGATAAAGCCCCATTTTCCGTTCAACAAGGCCGGTGCCAAGCCATTTGACTGAAAGTCACCTGCGCTCGTATCCATTCCGTAATCGGGTTCAAACCTAGGCTTGATCACTAGCTTTCCTTTGGTGTCTATATAGCCAACCTTTCCGTTTGACAAAATCCACGCCAGGCCTTGATGGAAGTCGCCTGCCTCGGTATAGGCGGTTTTGAGCAATACCTTCCCTTTTTCGTTGATGTACGCCACCTTGCCATTGATCATCACCTTGGCTATCCTATTGACGAATTTGTTAGCTTGATCAAATTGGGGCTTGATCACCCAACCTCCTTTTCCGTCAATAAAGCCCAATTTTCCATTCTGATCCGCAACTGCCAAGCCGTCTGCACCGAACGAACTCGCATATGTAAACTGCGGTTTGATGACCCATTTTCCCTTGTTGTTGATATAACCGATCTTACCGTATTCCGTGTTGCCTTTTATGCGAGCCTCAGCGAGTCCATTCGAGGAAAAATGGGCGGCATAGTCAAACTGTGGCTTGATGACCCATTCTCCCTTTTATTGATATAACCGTATTTCAGGTTTTGTGCAGCAGGCGCAAGTCCGTTTGCAGCGAAGGAACCCACGTACGAGAATTGAGGCTTAATTACCCACTTTCCTCTTTGATCAATGAAACCCCAGGATTGGTTGGCTGGACTGTCTCCCAGTGTTGCAGCGTAGAGTCCTCCCGTGTCCTTCACTTCCTCGAACGTAGGTGCCACGCTCCATTCTCCCTTGCTGTTGATCACGCCTTCTTTAGCGGAGGCGATGACTGGCGAAAATAGCATAGCAGCGATGGATACAGCCATGATAGTGAATCGTTTCATCCATGATCCCTTCTTTCGCTGGCTTATTAGCAAAACCTTACACCTAATCCTATGACGTCATGGACAAGTGATTGGTTACCAAAAGAAAAAGCCGATGACTCACAAAATAAGTCATCGGCTATCCTCCTTATTTGCCCACAGAGACAAAGGGTTGCTCGGGCGCTTTCTTTTTCGGTCCTTTGGCATCGCCTTTCTTCTGACTCATCTCAAAAGCGGCCAAAATCGCCTCTTGGCGCTTCATACCGGATTTCTCCAACTCCTCCATCGTGGAGACGATTTGCTTGTAATCTTTTGGAATGACTTTGACAAACTGTTGGACGGTACGTTCCCACGCATCGAGCAGAGCTTGTGCATGACGGCTGCCTGTGTGGCTTACGTGGTTTTCCAGCAAGCGTTTGACCCGAGCGATCTCCCGTTGATCTTCCAGTGCCTCGAGAAGTACCATCTCCTGATTGCACATCGCAGCAAACTTCTCTTTCTCCTCAGCCAGAACGTACGCTGTACCGCCTGACATGCCTGCTGCAAAGTTTTTGCCGACGGGGCCTAGAACGACGACGCGTCCTCCAGTCATATACTCGCAGCCATGGTCGCCTACTCCTTCAACGACTGCCGTCACTCCGCTATTGCGAACGCAGAATCGCTCACCAGCCATCCCGTTGATATACGCTTCACCAGACGTCGCTCCGTAGAACGCAACGTTTCCGATAATCATGTTGTGCTCGGGAGCGAATTTGCTGTTTTTCGATGGTGCGACCGCAATTTTGCCTCCAGATAACCCTTTTCCTACGTAGTCGTTCGCATCTCCCTCGAGATGCAGCGTGATCCCTCGAGGAACAAATGCCCCAAAGCTTTGACCTGCCGAGCCAGTAAAATGCAGGCGGATTGTATCCTCCGGCAGACCGTGCTCGCCAAAGCGTTTGGTTACCTCGCTGCCCAGGATCGTCCCTACCACGCGATTCGTATTGGTGATGGCGAGTTTTGCCTCTACTGGCTGCTGTTTATTCAATGCTGGCTTGCACAGCTTGAGCAGCTTTTGACGGTCCAGCGTTTCTTCCAGCTTGTGATCTTGGTTTCGTTGATGATAGCGGCCCACTTCCTCGGAGACATCCGGTTGGAACAAGAGGGCGGACAAATCAACATGCTTGGCTTTCCAGTGTTCTTTTGCCTTGTCGCTCATCTTCAGCACATGGCTCTGACCGACCATCGACTCGATGGAGTGATAGCCCAACTCCGCCATGATCTCACGAACTTCACGGGCAACGAGACGCATGAAATTCACAGCGTGCTGCGGATCGCCCTTAAACCGTTTGCGCAGCTCGGGATTTTGTGTCGCCACACCCACTGGGCATGTATCGAGGTGGCATACACGAGCCATGACACACCCTATGGAAACAAGTGGTGCCGTTGCGAAGCCGAATTCCTCCGCACCGAGTAGAGCTGCAATGACGACATCGCGTCCCGTCATCAGTTTGCCGTCCGTTTCCAGAACCACACGGTCACGCAACTGGTTCAACAACAGCGTCTGATGTGTCTCAGCAAGTCCGAGCTCCCATGGCAGTCCTGCGTGCTTGATGCTTGATTTTGGGGAAGCGCCTGTGCCGCCATCGTGTCCACTGACGACAATGACATCAGCAAGACCTTTCGCGACACCAGCTGCAATCGTTCCGACTCCAGCTTTGGATACGAGCTTCACGCTGATTCGTGCACGTGGATTCGCATTTTTTAAGTCAAAAATCAGCTGGGCCAAATCCTCGATCGAATAAATATCGTGATGAGGCGGCGGCGAAATGAGTCCAACTCCTGGTGTCGATCCGCGTACTTCGGCAATCCATGGGTAGACTTTGCTTCCTGGCAATTGACCGCCTTCGCCCGGCTTTGCTCCTTGCGCCATCTTAATTTGGATCTCAGAGGCGTTGACCAAGTAATGACTGGATACGCCAAAGCGTCCTGACGCGACCTGCTTAATAGCACTGCGTCGCAAATCTCCGTTTTCATTCATGATGTAACGTGCCGAATCTTCGCCACCTTCCCCGCTGTTGCTTTTCGCACCCAAACGGTTCATGGCGATTGCTAACGTCTCATGTGCTTCCTTGCTGAGAGAACCATATGACATTGCCCCCGTTTTAAAACGATGAACAATGGAGTCAACAGATTCTACCTCGTTCAGCGGGATCGGCTGTCGATTGGACTTGAAATCGAGCAAATGCCGCAGGGCTACGAATTGCTGTGCTGTCGCTTGCTCCGCGTAGATTTTGTACTGCTCATAGCTGCCTTCCCGACAAGCTTTTTGCAGGGCATGAACCGTCTTCGGATTGAAAAGGTGGAACTCACCGTCTCGGCGGAACTGAAAATCACTGCCTGCCTCCAATGCTTCCTCGGAATGCTCTGGCAAAAATGCTTTCGCATGGCGAAGCAAAGTCTCTTGCGCAATCACATCCAGTCCGATCCCCGAAATCTGCGAAGGCGTACGACTAAAATAGCGATCGATGACGGCAGAATGGATGCCCACCGCTTCAAAAATTTGTGCGCCGCGGTAGCTCTGAATGGTCGAAATGCCCATCTTGGACATGACTTTTACGACACCTTCTACGGCTGTTTGCAGGTACACTTCGACTGCTTCGTCGCTAGTGAGATCCTTCAGCTTTGCCGATACAACCAACTGGTTCACCGTTGAGATGGCGACGTATGGGTTGATCGCGTCGGCACCGTAACCAATAAGCATAGCGAACTGGTGTACATCACGTGGTTCACCGGATTCGATGATGATGCTCGCTTTGGTACGTGTCCCTGCGCGGACGAGATGATGGTGTAGGCCACTTCCAGCTAGCAAGGCAGGGATCGCAGCCAAATCATGATTCATTCCGCGATCTGATAAAATGAGCATGGAGTAACCAGCAGCAATCGCTTCATCCGCCGCAGCGAATAATTGATCCAGTGCCAGCTCTAGCCCCTGTTCGCCCCCTTGCGCCGGGAAGAGTATCGACAATGTTTTCGCCTTGAACTCTTGGTATGGGTTCGCGCGAAGCTTCGCCAGCTCTTGATTGGAGATCAAAGGATTGGTCAAACGAATTCTGCGGCAATTGCTCGCATCCGGTGCAAGCAGGTTTCCTTCCGCGCCAAGCACAGTATGAGTCGATGTTACGCAGGCCTCCCGTAGTGCATCAATCGGAGGATTCGTGACTTGGGCGAATGATTGTTTGAAATAGTGGTACAAGAGCTGAGCGCGATCAGACAATACCGCGAGTGGTGTGTCTACCCCCATCGAACCAATGGGGTCTTTCTGCTCAGCCACCATCGGGGCAAGTACTTTGTCGACTTCCTCCTGTGTATAGCCAAATGCTTTTTGGTGCACAAGCAGGCTATCTCCGTGCAGCTCCTCCGTGCGACCTGCTACAGGCAAATCATCGATAGCATGCAGGTTGTTTTTCACCCACTCCCGATATGGCTGTTCGCTTGCGATTTTTTGCTTGATTTCCGCGTCTGATACGATTCTGCCTTCTTCGAGGTCGACGAGCAGCATCCGTCCAGGACTAAGCCGTCCTTTCTGGACAATCGTTTCATCTGGTACTTCGAGAACTCCAACCTCCGATGAGAAAATAATCGTATCATCTGATGTCACATAGTATCTCGCTGGTCGCAATCCGTTTCGGTCGAGAATCGCGCCGATGTGTCTGCCATCCGTGAAAGAAATAGCTGTTGGACCATCCCACGGCTCCATGAGGCAGCTATGATACTCGTAAAAAGCTTTCTTATTTTCGTCGATTTGCTCATCCTGATCCCACGGTTCAGGAATCATCATCATCGCGACATGCGGCAAGGAGCGACCTGCCAGCGAGAAAAACTCCACACAGTTATCCAAAATCGCTGAATCACTGCCCGCCATATCAATGACTGGCACCACTTTTGCCAAATCAGCACCAAACGCCTCGGACTGGAACATTTTTTCACGAGCCATCATCCAGTTAATATTTCCTTGCAAGGTGTTGATTTCCCCGTTGTGAATCAAATAACGATTCGGGTGTGCCCTCTCCCATGTTGGGAATGTGTTCGTGCTGAAACGTGAGTGAACGACAGAGAAGACAGAAGTGTAAGAATTATCTTTCAAATCAAGATAAAAAGCATCCAGCTGTCCTGGTGTGAGCAATCCTTTATAGACAATCGTACGCGAAGACATAGAAGCGGCGTAAAAATCAGCACCTGCTGCCCGTTCCACCTGCTTGCGAATGACGTACAGCTTCCGTTCAAATGCCATTTGGTCCTGTATATTCGAGCTGGCTCCGATGAATACTTGTCGGACATAAGGCTGACTCGCTACAGCCGTTTTGCCGATTTTCGTCGCATCGACTGGAACTGTTCTCCAGCCGAGCAGCTTTTGTCCCTCTGCTTCGACAACCGCCTCCAGCTGATCTTCATACTTTTGCCGTTTCGCTTCATCCATCGGAAGAAACAGCATACCTACACCGTATTTGCCTGGCGCCGGCAGCGTGATATTCAGCTCTTTACAGCTCGTTTTGAAAAAGGCGTGTGGAATTTGCGTTAAGATCCCTGCACCGTCTCCCGTTTCCGGATCACTGCCTTGACCGCCGCGGTGTTCCAGTTGGCACAGAATTTTCAGACCCTTTCGGACCATATCATGCGTCGATTTCGATTTCAAATTTGCAATAAAACCAATTCCGCAAGCGTCATGTTCGAAAATCGGATCGTACAGACCTTGCTTAGCAGGCATTCCTTGTGTCGTCATGTATCTCCACTCTCCTTGCTCTCTCTGGTATGTACATTTTAGATTGAGTGAAACGATACAAACAATATATAATTTATGCAAAATCTATCTCAAATCGAGATCAATGGGTAAGGTGGGGGTATTCATGGAGCTACGACAGATTCAATACTTCATCGAGGTTGCCAAACGAGAGCACTTCACCGAAGCCTCACATCATTTGCACGTCGCCCAATCTGCCCTCAGTCGGCAAATCGCCAATCTGGAGGAAGAGCTCGGTGTGTCGCTGTTCCTCCGTGAAGGTCGCAATATCAAGCTGACGGCAGTTGGAAAAATCTTTTTGCAGCACGTCGAAATGGCGATGAACGAAATCGAGAAGGCAAAGGAGAAGATTGAGGAGTTCCTCGACCCGTCACGCGGTACGATTCGTGTTGGCTTTACGAGCAGTCTTGCCGCCAATCCCCTGCCGACCGTCATCTCCGGTTTTCGCGCGCGGTATCCGGACATCGGCTTTCAATTAAAGCAAGGCTCTTATCAGGGGCTGATCGACTCGGTCATCAACGGTGAAATCGACTTGGCTTTTCTTGGGCCTGTTCCCACTCAGGAAAAAAATGTGCGCAGCCACATTTTCTTCGCTGAAAATATCGTCGCGTTGCTGCCCGCGAAGCACCCGCTGTCCAAGCAACCGAGCTTGCGTCTCAGTCAGTTGCAGGAAGATACTTTTGTGTTGTTTCCACCTGGTTTCATCCTCCGCAATATCGCAGTCAATGCTTGCTCACAAATGGGCTTTTCTCCTAAAGTTGCTTTTGAAGGGGAAGATATCGATGCCATTAAAGGGTTGGTAGCAGCAGGCTTGGGCGTCACATTATTGCCAGAGCTTACGTTAACGGATAACGTTCCTCGTGAGACAGTGAAAATCCCGATAAGTGAGCCATTGGTGACGCGAACAGTGGGCATTATCATCCCTAACAACCGTGAGCTTCCCCCTTCTGAAAAGCTTTTTTATCATTTTCTGAAAGAGTTTTTTGATGTACTGAGTAAGTACAGTTAAGGAGAAAGAATCTCAAACTACTGACAGACAGTTGTCAGTAGTGGGTCCTTATAATCGGAAGTACCATCCATTTTAAGGAGGAATTTCGATGATGAGTCACTACCAAACCTTTCGGGGCTTTGCTACGATTAGTTATTGGGCGGATGATGTGCAGGCGGCTAAAAAGTGGTATACGGAACTGCTGGGCATTGCGCCTTACTTCGAACGCACTGGACCGGATGGACAGCTCGCCTATGTCGAGTTTCGCATTGGAGACTACAAGCACGAACTTGGCCTCATTGATCGCCGTTTCGCACCTGCTGCGGCGGTACATGGTCCGGGTGGCGCTGTGATGTACTGGCACGTCGACGATATCGAATCCGTACTGGATAAGTTGTTATCTATGGGAGCAAGAGAGTACGAACCGCTGATCCAGCGTGGTGACGGATTCATAACGGCTTCTGTCCTTGATCCATTTGGGAATGTCCTCGGCATCATGTACAATACACACTACTTGGAGGTACTCGGTTCGTTCCAATCAGAGTAATCTAAAAAAAGTCCTGATGAACAGATGCATCAGGACTTTTGTGTATCTTTATTCAGTTGCAGAAAATTTCCATGTGCTGGCTCCTCTGGCTGGTCGCGTCGGTCTCGGTATTTTAAAAAATAGTTGGAACCATGCCCCCGTCCATACGAATTGGTGAACCTTTAAATGCGGTTGCATAAGGGCTAGATACGAATGCTACCAGCCTACCTATTTCAAAAGGCTTGATAAACCGCTGTAATTCGGATTGGGGCAGGTTTGCAGCCATAAATTGATTCTCTTTTTCCGAAAATGCCATATCATCAGGAAACAAGCTATCGATGATTTGATAGACATTTTCGGAAAGCGTTGGTCCTGGCATGATAGTATTGGATGTGACTTCTGTTCCTATCGTTAGTTTAGATAGGCTTTTTGACAGTGATAATAGCATAGATTTCGTCATGCAATACTGAGGCATTTGCCCTGAAGGCATGATCGCTTCTTCACTTGCTATAAAGATGATTCGTCCATCATTGTTCTTCAACATGTTCGATAAGTAAAATTTAGATAATCCATTAGCGGCAAGGACGTTTGTTCGGAAGTATTTTTCCCATACTTCATCGTCAACGTCTTCATAGGACATGATCTCATAAATACCCATATTGTTAACGAGAATATCCACGTGGGGATATTTCTCAAATAAAGCTTCTCTTTGCTGCCTATCCACAATATCGGCCGTAGCATTCTGAGGAGACGTATCTGGGAATTCCGCCTTCAATTCATTTACGATTCGTTCTACCTCTTCATCATTCCGTCCATTTACGAGGACATGGACGCCTTCTCTGGCAAGCTCAATGGCAATTGCTTTCCCAATACCTTTCGTCGATCCAGTTACTAAAGCAGTTTTGTTCCTTAATCCCATATCCATAACCCTTGTCCCCTTTGTAGTCATTCATGGCGAGCTGACTAGAAGTTCATCTTGGAACATCCTTGTGCTCCGGATAGAGATTATCGTACTTTTTCTGGATCGTTCGGTAACTAGCGTACAACGCCAAATTTCTTGCTGAACCCGCCAAATATGGAAACCAGGAAAATCGTAGCCCTGCTTGAAACGGGTTAGCTTGGGAATTCTTTGACGGAGGGATTGACCCGAAAGTATTCGGAACGCCAATTTGAAGGTGTATCGCCTTCCCAAAGGCGAAAGGCCCGGTAAAATGAGTTCTGATCTTCATATCCAAGTAAGAAAGCCACTTCTTTTATGTCGAGCTTGGGGTCGGCCAAGTATTCTCGTGCCTGTTCATGTCGAGCCTGTGTCAACAGTTGCTTGAACGTTGTGCATTCATCCGTAAGACGACGCTGCAAGGTACGATCGCTCATGCCCAGCTCGCTCGCAACAGCTCGAATATCAAGGCGGCCTCCGGTTAGACTTCGCTTCAAGATCCACTTGACCATCTCAGCAATTGAATGACTGCACTCTTCATCCAATGATCGGTCCAATACAGGTGTCAATATCTCCAACAATTCTTTGTTATACGAAAGAAAGAGGCTGTCCAGATCGCGTCGATAGAGTGTTAATCGGTTAACGCTGGCACCAATCCGTATAGGACAACCGAAATAAGCCTCAAGGGCAGTTACATCCCCCATCGATTGAGAAAATTCCACGGACTGTGCAGTTAAACGCTTGCCCGTGCCCCGTCGCCCAAGTTCTAGAAGAAAGGCTAACGTGGTTCCAACCAGGACTGGTGGTCCGGGCTGCTCGCTGTGCATCCACTCTAATTCGATTGTACAGTGCTCGCCCTCCTCTGTTATGCGCAACCTTTCCGGAGGGCACAGTTGTTTGTACCGGACCATTCGATTAAGCGCGTCGCGATAGTCACGAGCATGATAGGTCGCTAAAACAGTCGGAGGGTATTGTGCCGTTTCAAAGGTGGTCGAAAGCTTGATGATACCGATAGCAGTGTCACCAATTAGATCTGTGTACGCTTGCCAGATTCTGAAATATTGGGCAGTGGTGACTACAGCTGGTTCTGTAAGAATGGTGGTCGGCAGGCGCGCTTTGCGAACTAGGTCGTGGGGAGCAATCCCTAGTCGTTGTAATCCCGCCCAAAATCCCGCCGGGAATTTTATTCGGTCTGATTTCATTACGTATGAATCTCCTTTAATTGCTTACCGATTCGTTCCGATAATGATTAAGTATACATGAAGGCAACCCTCATTTTTCTTCACCAAAATAAGGATTGCCTTTCCAGTGACTCGTATAAAGGTGATCGTACCCGTTATTTTTACTTTCCCATCGCTTTCATGATTTCTTCAATCCCGTCTATTTTCGCTAGAGCCATCGGTCCTGGTAACGAAGGGTCTGCCAATTCATAGACCCGGTTGTTTTTGACGGCGTTCAAGCTATTCCAGACGTTGCTTCCTTTCAAGGCCTCTTTCACTCCACCCTGGATCGGCGCTTGCCAATTATTGATGACGAACAGATGGTCTGGATTTAATTGCGCGAGACTCTCCAGTGAAAGCTGTCCATTTTCATTGTCCCCTTCTGTTCCTCTCAAGCCAAGACCATCATAAAATGGATCGAAACGTCCATCGTTCCAAGTAATGAACTGCTCTTTCCCTCTGTACATGACGAACATGACTGACTCCTGACTGCGAAAAGCGAGCTGCTCTTTGTATGCCGCCGATTTTCGATCAAACTCAGCCAGCACATTCGTAGCCTTCTCCTCTTTTCCAATAATGGCTGCCATTTGTTGAAGGGTTTCACGCCAATCCCCAGCGTGAGGCAAGATGACAGTTGGTGCAATTTGCGATAATTTTTCGTATTGGTCGCGCATGTCATCTGCGGCAATGATGACATCAGGCTGAACTGCTAGCAGCTTCTCCAGATCAACCTCCATCCCTAGATCGATGATATTTTTATCCGCCACTCGTTTACTGAGACTGGGAAAATTCGACGTAATGGTCGATACACCTTGGGCAGCAATCGGATACTCATCCAAAACGGCCAAGTAGTCAACAAAAGCAATGTACGGCGTCGCGATTTTTATTGGTTTTTCCTGAATGACCGTATCACCTGATAGATGCGAGATCGCCCGTGGAAAAGCACTCTCGCTCTTTACAGGCGTTGAGTATTGGTGTCCCGCTTGTTTGTTCGTAGTTGGTGCAGTTGTTTGTTGGGTCGATCCTCCACCGCATCCTGATATCATCAAAACTAAAATGATAGCAAGGGCCATAAAAATAGTACCTTGTCGCTTCATACTCCGTCTTCTCTCCTTTTTGAGGCTCTCCTACATAAAACAATATATAAATGAGATTCGTTATCAACGCCCCAAATGATACTACTGGTCGGTCATCCATACTACCTGTAGACGGAATAGTTTGCTGGTTATCGGGATACTGAGCCTACCTGTTAGAGGAACGTCTCACGAATACGCTTGGGTTGACACCATATTTCTCCCGGAATGCTTCGGCGAAGTAGCTTGTATTCGTATATCCGATGGCACTCGAGGTTTCCGTCACATTCATTTCCCCTTGTTGAAGTAAAAATAAGGCTTTTTCCAACCTTTTTTCTCGCAAATAGCCAAAAACGGTCGTACCAAACATTGCTTTAAAACCTATCTTCAGCTTGTAGTCGTTTAAACCAATCATCCTGGACAGCTCAGGTAATGAAGGCGGGTCTGCCATGCATTCCAACATGATCTCCCTTGCTTGCACGATCTTTTCTTTGTCTCTTTTCGATAAGGGAACAGACTCCGTTTCGCTATCAAGCAGAAAGGATTGAAACGCCATCGAAAGCAGTCCCAAAACGCCAGTTTCCATCTCAATCTTTTTCGTTCCTGGTTTGGCGACGTACTGCATCACACGCTGGAGTGCAACGGAAGCGGCAGGAGACAGCTTTTCCTGAAAGATACGAAACGATTGTTTTCCAAGAACTTGCCCGAATTCAATGGAACGCCCTCCATTCGACTCCTCCATAAAATGATGAAAGGTCGACACAGGAATACCGATGCCAAGCATGTAGAAACGCTCATCTCCAACATATTCAAACCTTGCTTCCACTTCTGACATGAATTGAAGTGAACAAAGTCCTGGCAGCAACTGGTGCTCTTTGCCTTGCACGCTTATGCTTCTTTCCCCTTTTAAACAAAAATTAAGCTCTACCATAGGACTTTTCGTAGATAGAGAGATGCTCTGTGATCGGTATAATGTATAGTCGGATACAACAACTTCCATATCATACCGAGAAAGAAACCGACGAACATACCCCTCCCCCATCTCTGGATGAAGGGTCAGATTGGTTTTCTGATCCATATTTTGCGGTTCCAGATTCATTCTGTCGAAAAAAAGATGAAAGTTTTCTTGAATATCTGTCGAACTCAACGCTGTTCACCCCATCCGATACGTAAAATGCATATGATAATCATTCTCAAATTATAGCCGAATGCGGAATGTTTTACTATGATATGGGAATAGTGGCACATTTCAGCAAGAGAGGGGATGTTCTTATGCTAGATTTCGCAAGTCCTGTATGGGGTAAGCTACAAGGTCCTTATGGTTTTTCTGATCGCCTCCCTGCGCTCATCCAGCATATTCAGCACGACTATTTTTCCGAAGAAAAAGAAGAGTTGTATTGGGAGCTTCTGTATCATCAAAATACGATTTATCCATGTACATATGCTGCGGTCCCCTATATAGTAGAGATCGCTTTAAAAACAGAGAACCCTGATATTCTGTTGGACATCTTCATAACCTGCGGCATTTTCGAAGCCAGTAGCGAAAATGTGCCTCATATGGATGTTCCATTGGAGTTTTTACGAGATCAGACACCATTATTGGATCAAGAGACCATCAGAGAGATCTATCGTGAATACCGACGTGCCATTCTATCACTGACAGAGCAGACAGAATCAATCCTTCACCTAGCACGGATGGGAGAGCATGATGCAGACAAGCGCTACATACTAGCTGCGGACGCTGCGTTTCGTGGGGACAAAGACATTGCCAACATGCTTCTCACCTTTTCGGCGGGAGACGAATATGTAACGGTGTGTCCGACGTGCGATCAGTCTATCTACTTATGGCCAGATGAGGAAGAGGAGATTTTGTTCGCTTACGAAGACGATCCCGTTTCTCACGGTACAGCGGAACGATTATTAATCATCGCCAAAAGACCGGACATGACAAACGACAGCGGACTTCAGGGATTATACCAACGAGCGCTTGCGATTGAGGATAAAACGCTGCTTGCCCACCTTCCTTATCTTGCTGGTGAATTGAACTGCTGCTCATGCGACACCCCAATGCATGTTTGGACGGGACTTTTTCCATAAACAGCAAAAAGGCCCCAGCTAATGCCGTGGCCTTTTTGCTTTAGATTGCAGATACATCTGCCAAGGAGCCTTTCGTTGCTTGTAACAAGCCCTCTACTGCCATCTCGATCTGGACGCCAATGTGTCCGCCACTGACGATGATCGTCTCTAACGATTGTGCTCGTTGATCGATCACCGTCGGAAATAATTTCTTCATCCCGATTGGCGAACAGCCGCCACGAATATAGCCAGATACTTTGGTGATCTCCTTCACGGGAATCATCTCGATCTTCTTCTCTCCGACTGCTTTCGCCGCTTTTTTGAGATCAAGCTCGGCTTCAACGGGAATGACAAACACATAATACGATTTGCTCGTCCCTTGCGAAATCAATGTTTTATAGACAACGTTCTCTTCGCGACCGATCTTTTGGGCGACAGCGATTCCGTCGATTTTCCCATCATCCGTTGCATATGTAAGCATGGTGTATGCGATTTTTTCTTTGTCCAATATCCGCATCGCATTCGTTTTTCCTTGCTTCACGCCATTCCACCTCCGCTACACGCTGGTCAACAAAATATAATCTATCTTAGGGGATGGCGTTCTACTTTTCAACCCAAAAACGCCACTGACACAAGCATGTCAGCGGCGCCTCGTCTTATTGAATCGTTACTTCGTCAATCTCGATATGGCCTGCAGGGCTAATCCATACACCCTGTACATTCTTTTGAATTGCCGCCAAGTTCTCGGAGAATCGGAACGGAATGAGTGGAGCTTCGTTCATTTCGATTTGTTGTGCTTTTTCATAGATTTGTTTGCGTTTTTCTGCGTCTGTTTCTTTGCGTCCTTCGTCAATCAGCTTGTCCACTTCCGGATTGTTGTAGAAGGAGTGATTTCCTGGTGCGCCATGTGCTTTCGAGTGATACAGGTTCGCTTGGTTGTAATCGGGATCGCCCGTAGCATTCCCCCATCCACTCATGAACAGGTCTGTCTCCCCTTTAGAAGCTGCGTCAATATACGCACCGAATTCCATGACATCCAGTTGCAGGTCAATACCGATTGGCTTCAGCTGTTGCTGCAAAACCTCTGCTACGCTAATCCGTGCTTTGTTATCATTCAACGCGATTTTTGCTTTGAAGCCGTTTGGATATCCAGCCTCGGCGAGCAATTGCTTCGCTTTCTCGACGTCATACGGAATGTCTTTTACATTCGGGCTGTACCCAACCATCGCTGGTGTAATCGAGGAGTGAGCTGGTGTTCCCACGCTGTTGTAAACGCCTTCAATAATGGTTTTCTTGTCGATTGCATGGGCAATGGCTTGGCGGACACGCACATCGTCAAAAGGCTTTTTCTTTGTATTCAATCCGATGTGATCGACAGAGAACCCAGGGTATCGCCCCAATTGCATCGAGGGAGAATTCTGCACGCGATCGATGTCCGTCACAGGCAGGTTTTCTGCCACTTGAACTTCTCCTGTCTCAACCATGGCAAGGCGAGTTGTGTCTTCCGGTACGGTTTTGAAAACGACTTTATCCAAATTTGGTTTACCGCCATAGTAGCTATCGTTTCTCACGAGAACCACTTCTTGACCTGGCGTCCATTTTTCGAATTTGTACGGGCCCGTACCGGTTGGATGCTTGCTCAAATCTTTTCCATATTGTTCAATGGCTTTCGGGCTGATGATGCTTCCTTCTGCACTCGCCAAAACAGACAAGAGCGGTGCGTACGGGTAATTCAGAAGAAACTGTACCGTGTACTCATCTACTACTTTCACTTCTTTGATTGCTTCAAACATATTAATCCGGCTAGAGCCAACGGCAGGGTCCTGAACGCGACCGATCGTTGCCTTTACCGCTTCCGCATTGAAAGGTGCGCCATCATGGAACGTCACGCCTTGACGCAGCTTGAACTCCCACGTCAAGTCATCGAGCTGCTTCCACTCACTTGCCAGGGATGGGACGTATTTGCTTTCTTTATCCATGCGGACAAGCCCTTCGTATACTTTGTGATGAACGATTGCTGCTGAAGGGATTTGGGACAGGAAATGCGGATCGAGGTTGTTCGCATCGGACAAACGAGCGATGACGAGGGTTCCTCCTGTTTTGCCTGCTTCCGCTGTACCCCCTGCTTGTCCAGCGCTAGTGGGCGCATCCTGCCCCGATGAACACCCAGCCAAAGCCGCAGATACCGCGATTGTCATAGCAATCAAAGTGTGATAAAAGCTCTTCTTTTTCATCTGTGTTCCCCCAATTCTTGTTGCAAATGTTTTAGCATTCAAACATGTTTTATTTTAGATAATATTCAGTTATTATATTTTCACTTTGTTTACCTTTATTTTCAGTTTCTTTACAACTTTGTATATAAACAAAAAACTCTCCCCTGCGGTAGCGAGAGAGTGATTCAAAGATTATCTGACAAATTCACTTTTTAACAGCCCATATTGAAAATTTCCATCCCGGAGATCGCAGTGAGTCTAGTTATACGTACCGACCATAGAAAAAAGAGAGACTCTTCAAGAATCTCTCCCCCTTCGCTACACCTTATTACGATGATCGAGTCAAAGGTTTTTTCATCATATTGACGTACTGCACTACATACAAATACTGCTGCGTTAACAAATCCGCATTCGCTTTTACTTCCTGCAAATAGCGATTGCCCTCCACATGCAGGTCTTCTATCAATGAGCCGAGGAAGCTCATATCGTGTTCGGTCGCGAGCTCTTGCAGCCTTTTCAACTCCTGCAAATCTTGCTTATCAAGTTTATGGATTCCTTTGAGTAACAAGCGTTCCTGCCAATCAGTCAGCTTTTCGGTAAAGGAATATAACTCCTCCATGATTGTACGTCCACTCCCTCACCGTTATAAATCTAACTTAAAGCTCGTCAGCGATTTACCCTGCATGATGCTGATCGGATAAAGTCCATCTCCTATTTTTTGCACAAGCAAATACACATCGCGCAGCTCTAGTAGCCGCTTATTTTGTTCGAGATGACGTATATTGCGGGCGAATTCCCCCTGATAGGAGATGCTCAATTGGAGGGACAGACATTGCTCGTCTTCGATCGTAAGAATCAACTGCTGCGTCTTCTGATCGAAATCGACTTGGTTGAACTTGTTCGCTTTCAATAGAAAAACCGAGTCCAAGGCAGTCTCAAACATATCGCCTGCCGCGTCCTTCCAACCACTTGACCAGTCGCGAACGAACACCTTGCCGAGATCCAGCTCCTCGATATTGTCCCTGGGAACAATGGTTAGCCGTGTCTCTTCGCTGGATGACAAGCGTTGCTCCCGATTCGTCTTCGCCTGTGTCAGGATGACCTGTGAATGAGAGAGCTCCTCCATCGAGATCAACCCGCCCCAGGGTACCTTACCTTTATAGCTGTCCTTAAAGGAAAAGGATATGCCTTCATAATACACGGGGCGCGCTTCTGTATACGTGTAGATGCGTTGATCAGAAAGCGAATAAAAGTAATACGTTATCCCCTTGTACCCCGACCGCGTCTCCCATGGATTTGCTCCCAAAGCATACAGACTTAACTCTGGAACCATATGGTACTTACTCTTAAAGCTGCCGAGTAGCTGCTTTTTCGATTCGGTGTGATCGGTCTTCTCTAGAGCAAGCAAACTAAGATACACCCGGGAAAGTCGGTCGAGCAGCGCTTCCGTTGAAAACTTGACATGACGCTGAAAAAATAAGTTCAGCTCCCCATGAATGCCGCGAATGTCCTTTTCCACGCGGGGAAGATTGCCGTTATGTGCAGCAATAGCAAGCAACTCCAGCCGTGTACAAATCGTCTGGGATAGCTTCGCCAAGCCGATGCCAAGAATCTCTGCGATCAGCGCTTTGGCTTCCGCTACGACATCGGTTTCGTAGCTGACATCGGTTACGTATGCTTGTAACTGCTCACGATCCTGTAGCTCATGCATGGCCCGATAGCGCAAAATGACCTCTAGCTTGTGCAAGCAATTGCCCTTCGCCTTGCAGGTGCACATACTCTTCCCGATCTCCGATTCACTGTCAAAAGATACGGATATATCCTGGGTACGCAATGTCATGGTTAAAAAGGATGTTTCAACGACCTCCAGCTCCTCGAAATAGTCGAGGCGAAACAGCACTTCTTCCAGCTGCGCTGGGGTAAAAGCCTTACTGATGTGAGACGGCTGCAATTGCAACAGCCAGCTAAAGTCAGGCTTGTAGGTCGCAAGCTCTTCCTCGTTCTCTGCTCCTGCTTGCAAATGGTTTTGAGCATAGTTGACGATAGCGATGATGACATGCTTGCATATCTTGTCAGATGGACATGAGCAGGAAAAGCGATTAATATCTGCATGAAGTCGGCATACGCTGTCATCTGACAGCGCACACTCGACGTAATCATCTCCGAACTCGTAGGAAACGGTCATTCCTTTTTCCATTTCCTTGATAGAACGATTGTAAATTCCTTTGTTCGCGTATTTAATCAGATACTCTTCGTTGCACAGCGCGATAAACCGATGAAATTCCGATGTGAAATCCGCCATCGTTATTTTCCTGCTGCACGCATGACATCGTAGACGGTTTCGCTGAAAATGCGTGTTGGAATATCGGTTAGCTTCAGCCGATCCACTGGTTTGAAGTAAAAATGCTTGTACTCGGCATCTTTATTCGGATAGAAAGCCAACGTTTCCAGCTTCACATCCTCCATGCCCTCCCAATACGAAATGCTCGCCCCGCTGATTTTCAGCTCAGCCACCATTCCGTCATACAGTTTGTAAAACTCATAATAATAACCGGCATCGAGCGGCGTTCCTTTGACCCAGCCGAATTTCTCCATCATTTTCGCAAAAGCGGTAGGTGAATACGATTCAACAGGCAGTCGGAGCAATTCATTGGCTTTCATTTCTTCTTCCGTTGGCAGGAACGCTTCACGATTCAACTGCTCGAATGGTTGGGTAATTTCGTAATCTTCTAGTTGAGTACGCCAGCCGTTCAACGACCCTTCGTCCAGCTCCAGTGGGTGAATCAAACCAACGAGCTGCTCATCTGCCAACTCATACTCATCCTCGTCCACGGTGTTAAATGTCCCATCGTCCATATAGCGGAACGTATCTACGAGCTTTCCGTCCTCGTATACACCCCAGATGAGCCCGATTGCGAATTTTTGCATCAATACGTTCTCCACAAAGAGACGTTTCCATGCTTCCGTTGACCAATGACGCGATTTGGACAGGGACTCCTCCAGACGAAGAGATTGTACTTTCACCATATTTTTCAGGTCTTTTTTCAATTGAGCAAAAGTCAATCGCGCTTGTTCTGCCTTCTCCTGATCGTCTTTCGCGGACGGTGCAGGCAGATTTTTTACCGCTTTTCCTGTACTGTCGTTCGTGACTTCCAGCTCCAGCTCATTGCTGACTTTGACCGTGAAGGTGCGGTCGCCGTAGTCAAACACTTGCTTGCCCGACGCATCGAAGCCAAGCGTGGTGACCAGTCGGTCTTCCAGCTCCATCGCGGAAATGTTCTGATTCGCAGCCGCCATGGAGAGCGCCTCTTCTGCTGCTGATTTGACTTGCCTGTTTTTGATCGTACGCTTGATCTGGTCGATTAGGCGCAGCGCAGTCAAATCATTCGAGAACGACAGGGCACGCACGCCATCCGCAGCCAAAGCTCCGCGAGAGTGATCTGTCCACTCCTTAACCCACTGACCAATCGTATCGACTATACGTCGATCTCCAAAAGCGACGCAGAGCGGCATGACCCATTTTTCTTTGGCGACTGCCCCATTATCGAGCCATGAGCGCAAAACTTCTACGGTAAAGTCAGCAACAGATGCCGCTTGCAGAGACGGTTTCAAGTCAAGTACCAACTGGTTTGGCGCTGTCGGAAAATCGATCGAAGCGGTGAGCATGTACTCCATTACTTCCTGACCCAGCTCGTTGCCATCTTGGTCGCGAAGGGCTGGCATGCGCTCCAGTGGCATCCATTTAATTCGTGTGAGCTTGCGCCTGTCGGTCAGTTTGCCCAAATGGGTCAAGCTCGCATCTGGCCCTTGCTCTTCG
Organism: Brevibacillus sp. BC25; assembly: GCF_000282075.1. Classification (NCBI taxonomy): domain Bacteria; kingdom Bacillati; phylum Bacillota; class Bacilli; order Caryophanales; family Paenibacillaceae; genus Brevibacillus; species Brevibacillus sp. BC25. The sequence goes on along the minus strand of NZ_AKIX01000021.1, from coordinate 30,425 downwards.
GCGTCGATAAATGTTTGCAGCAACGTTTTCAATTTGCTGCTCTTTTCTGTAATCAGCAGCTCTTGGAAAATCTCCTTGTTATTGTCTAGGGAGCGAATCGCATCCAGCGCCATTTCCTTGACCTTTGCTTTTTTCTCAGTATGATAGACGTGCAAATAAAGCTCCTTGTCTTTGGCCTGAAGAAACGCTGCACCAGCGAGGCCGCTCACTTTCTTCGAGCTGTCAGCCAACCCGAGCAGAATCGTTTGGTTGCGCAATTCCTCTGCCAGCGTCTCCTTTGCCGCTAATAGGGTTTGCGTCACAAACACGCGAAGCTCCGTTTCCAGCTTGTCAAATTGAGCCAGACTCATTTCCGGATTCGCTACGACCAACGAACGATACACCTCTTCATTGACGTCTGTGTAATAATAGTGCGTCTCCTTGATCGACAAAATCTGATAAAAAAGTGTCTGGATATCTACAGCTTCGTCATTCCGGTAATGGTCGATGAAGGCGGTCAATTGATCCTGGAACGCATGAGCGAAGCACATATGGCCTACTCTGCGGTTTGACTTGTCTTTGTATTGGCACATGAACGGAATCAGACGCGTAATAAACGGATGGTCCACAGGCAAGAAGCTCAGCAGGATCATCTGCTGTCTTACGAGTTGTAAGTCCTCCAGATGCACATGCTCGAGCACATCCTCTAGGACAGCTTTATCATCCAAATAGTTCGCCAGCTTTGTCGAGCCCTTCGCACGTCGCAGCGCGTCTTGAATAATTCCTTCCAAAGAAGGCTGGAATTCGGAGAGATCCACGCCTTCTTCCGTCAACGTTTTGTGTAAAAATCCTTTGACCATCGGGATCGAAGCAATCTCAAGTGCTCGTCTTGATTTCGTTACGTCTTCCAGTACCAGTTGCTTTACTTGCTCCCAATTTGTCGGCGGGGATAGCAAATGCTCGCGCAGGCCCAACAGTAGATCGTAAGGCTCATCCATGTGCACGAGGTCAGCCAGTCTCTTATCTTCGGACAAGATATCAAGTGGGAACATGTCAAACAAGATTTGCAAGGTGTCATGCAGCTCCCGATCCATCTCGTCTTCCTTCTTCAGGAATGCACTGATCCCGCCTTTGACGTGAATGCGGAAATACAGCAAGCTGATGACCAGCTCCATATATCGCTTCAAATGTTTCTGGTTCAAAAGGGAGCCTTCCTTGACCTGCTCTCCTGGATAATGCTTTTCTCGTAGCGCAGCCTTTTTCTCTTTGACGTATAAAGGGTACAACGACTCGTTAGTCAGTAAATTATTGCTCGAAAACTGCATAGTCACGACTTCTTTTGCAATGATATGCAGCTCTTTTATATATTCGCGTGTATCACCTGTAAGCAGGTAATAGTAGATCGGCATCAGCTTTTCTTTTGCTTCCTCCAAAATGCTCGGAGAAATCGTGTACGCATACGAAATGAAGAGCAAAAAATTGGCTCGATCAAATGTTGAGGAGTAATCACGGTTGATACTTACGCGATAATCCTCCGCTGCTTTTAACAAAAATTCGCCAAACAATGCAGGACCAAAATGCTCGGCCGTTTTTCTCACGGCCTCCAATGCTTTCTGATCTCTTTCATGGATATCAGCATCACTGATTTCCTTCATACTTTGCAGTTCGATCTGATCCAGGAAGCACTCATCCATCACATTTTTCTTATCGTAAAAACGATTGCTTGCCTTATAGATCAGTACAGCTGCTCGATAGAAGGACTGCTCCTCGCCGCGTTTTTTCAGCTTGTCAAATTCGGATCGAACCGTATAGCTGTAAAACCGCGGGTCCTCTGCGATTGCCGGGCATTCGTCTGTGTCACCTGCAACGTAATCAGCGATTTGATCGTACAAATGCTTGTTTCGATCACTTGCACTGATAAACTCCTCCACAAATTTCTTCGTAACTGGATTCAGATCTGTCTTTCGTAAAACCATTCCTTACTCCTCCTTCTCTCTATTTGATAACCTTTCCAATCCATTGCGCGAGCTCATCAGGCGTGATCGCGGCGACATTTGCTCCCATATCGCTCAATACCCTCGCAGCATGCTGGTTGTACGTAGCGTTTCCATTGAAATCCAAAGCCGTCAGCACTAAAAACTTGCAGCCCGCGTCGATAATTTCCTTGCTTTGGCGATACATTTCCTTGATCGGATAGCCCTCCTCCAAATCGCTGACGAGGATAAATATCGTCTTCGATGGATTTTCGAGCAGTGTTCTTCCGTATTTGAGCGCCTGGGCAATATGAGTCCCCCCACCAAGCTGCACACTCATCAGCACATCGACCGGATCATCCAGTCTATCGCTCAAATCAACGACCTTTGTATCAAAAATAACCAAATGCGTCTTCAAGGCAGCGAGCTTGTAAAAAATACTTGCCATAACGGAGCTGTAAATCACAGAGTCCATCATACTGCCGCTCTCGTCCACGACAATGACGATGTTCCATTTGTTGTGATGCTGGATATTGCTGTGGAAATACAGCTCATCGATGATAAAACGGCTTTTTTTGCGATCATAGTTTTTTAAATTTTTACGAATCGTTTTATGGACATCCAGATTTTTCATCGACTTCGTATAACCGCGTTTGTGGCGATTGCGTTTGCCGACAATGCTGGTCTGTACTTCATTTTCAAGCTGACGTCGCAGATCGTCTACGACCTTGCGTACAATTTCCTTTGCACTTTTCACGACCTCTCCTTTCATCCTGCCTTTAAATTGGAGGATGTTTTTCAAGAGGGTCATGTTGGGCTCCATGCTTTCCAACACTTTTTTGTCTGTCAACAGCTCTGTCATGTTATAGCGGTCCAGAGCTTGCCGCTCAAGGACTTCTACCGTTTTTTTGGGGAACAGCTTGCGAATTTTGTTCAGCCAGACGGGAACCGTCAATGCCGAATCTCCTCGGCCACCCTCTTTTCGATAGCCTTGCTCTTCTCCGTATTCACGGTTGTATAAAAATTCAAGAATCGAGTCCAGTTCCTGATAGGAAAACTCGGATGATTGATAGCCCCCACTGCCTTCCAAAGATTCCTCGGCATGAGAGCCCAATAACAACCGCCAGCGATTCAAGGCTTCGCGGCTCAAATCAGGTTCCATTTGGCAAACTCCTCCTTGATCGCTTGATCGAGCATGCGGGCATCACGTAAGGTACGCTCATCGATGACTGGATTCGTGACTTGTTCCACCGTCGTTTGGAAGAGAGCTGCCACTTTTTCCGAGAGCATACTAATTTCCATTGGGCTAAAATATGTAAACGCCAATCGCAGTTCAGGCACTACTTGTAAAAAATCATCGTAGGCCAAGGATGTAATCATCTGATGCAGATCGCACAAGATTTCTTCTTGATGAAACAGGTAGTCACGAGCCACGATAAAAACGCCATGTAAATACGCGGCGGTATGCAGCATTTGCTCAGGCGAGCCGAACATATAAGCACGCGCACGTCTGGAGATTTCTGCTCGTTCGATCACTTCGAGATTGCACAAGATCGCAACTACTACTCCCTCCAGTTTCGCGGGGAGCTTGTCGTTACGCAGCAATTCCAGCAGTTGATCACTGAAAATCTCTCGGGAATCATCCGCCTGTCTCTTCTCACTCAGCATGTACAGGAATTTGAGCTGATCGGCCAACTCATCCAGTTCGTTGGGGTTCGGGTTTCCCTGCTCGACGATTTTGGTCACAGCCTGGTAATATACTTCTTCCACCAAGCTCTCCAGCCGTTCTGTCTCAATAAGACCGAACAACCGTTTTTGCTCCAAAAGAATCGTGAGTGTCTTCAACGTTTTGCAAAGAGAAAGAAAATGTCCATCCTGCTTAACGGACTCTTGTACAGAATCAAAGAGTCGTTCCGACAACTCTTCCAAACCCATAACGACCGCCATCAAAAGCCATTTTGCCAGCTCATGGCTCTGATGCTGCGGCAATTCTTTTACCATATCGGCTAGCTTATGCGCAGCTGCCTCCTTCACCGTCCCACCGTAAACCGAGCTCTCGATCAGACGGGCTTCGACAAAGGAGGAATAGCTGTAGCGCCATGTTTCTCGGACAAGATTGACATTTCGGTTGTTCATCCAGTCTGGGCCGGCTTCTTTCGCGCAAAATTCTGTACCCAAGAACTGCATGCAGTGAAAAAACTGACTGGCTTCGCGATGCGACTTCTTGGCATACAGCTCGAGCACCTTCTGATTGCGCCCTGTTGTCGTAATCGCGAGCTTTAGCGATTTACATCTGTCTTTGCAATCGCGAACGATGGGCACATCCAGTGAATTTGGAGCAACCTCACCGATTCCGTCTCCTGTCAACAGCTCTCGCAATGTCTCGATCGGCTGTGAAGTTGCAATCGAGCGCTCGCCTTTTGTAAAAGCAGAGAGAACGGAATCAATCAACTCATAGGCACCGCCCTCGGCCTTTTCTCGCATGACTGCCAAGCCGTTCATGAGGCTGTACGCTTCGATCGCATCCGCAGTCGACGTCGTTTCTCCCTTGTCACGCAGCTTTTTGAGCAGTTGCGGGAGGTACACCAAGGCGCTTTTCGAGAAAGGAGCACGCTCCTTCTTCTCCAGTGCCTTCCACACACTCTCGTAGTAGTGAACGTACGGCATCCCGCTTGCGTATCCATTCAACTGATCTGCTTCCTGGTACGTGTACACCATCGGATATATTTTTTCTTCCTGCACCTTTTGTATCTTATAGGAAGTCTTTCGTTCCTCGATGAGTCCGTATGTATGAAAGCCCCCGGTCACTACGAGAATTCTCGCGTGCTTTTGCTTGGCCTCTGCAATTTTTTGACGCATGTGCGCCTCACGGATCAAATCGCCTTCCGCTTCCAAAGCCGCGTCATCATAGCATTTTCGAGACAGGTAGCAATAGGCAAAGACATCCTTGACGAAATCCTGCGTCTGTTTGCGGATACCATCAATCTCAAAAACCTTTTCCCACAGCTCATCGAAGTTCCGGCATTTCATCGTCTGGCACAATCGCTGAATAAACTGCGAGCCTGCCAGCATGCGCTCATCGTGATAGGACAGCTTTTCATTCTTCTTTTTCAAATCATGGCCGTCTTCCAAGCTTTCGAGGCGACTCCCGTAGCTTAGATCAATAAAAGCTGCAGGTATCTGCCGACGTTTTGCTTCGACCAAGGCTACATATTCCGGCGAATACAGAAGAAACGGAAAGTAACAGACGTATTTTTGCTCTCCTGAGGCGTACGCGTAATAAATGCTCACAGGAGGCTTCGTCCGTTCATCCGTCAAGATCGGAATGATATGATTGCTGTGGTCCGGGCCTTCAATCAGAATGATTTCCGGTTGATACTCTTCGATCGTTTTTTTCAAATGAAATGCGCAGGCAGGACTATGATGACGAACTGGGAAATAGACGACCTGTTTGCTGAGGTTGTAGACCTCTTCTTCGACGAAAGATTTTATGAAGCGGTCTTGACCGTTTATTTGATCCATTTCTTCTCGTTGTAATAAGTTCCCCATAGACCCTCTTCCTTTGCCCGTTCTTTAACCACTTTGGTAAAGTAGGTTTTCAGGATATTTGCGTCCTTTTGGTTTTCCTTGACGACCGCTCCCAGCATGTTCTGTACCAGTCGATCCATGGAAATTGGCCTGCCATCGTAGTAATGGGACGTCATTGCACTTTGGACATAGACGGATACGGCTTCGGCTGTACTCATCACGGATTGAGGGGAATCGATTTTGAATCCTTCTTTAGTCTCGCCCATGCGGAGCTCCATGAAGGTCGTCGCCAATATCTCAACCACATCCCGATCGATTTCGATGTTTACGCCACTTTGCTCCAGAATCACTTTTGCTTGGGATTCGATAATTTGCGCTTCCATTTTCACATGATTAATTGGCGCGATTGTCTCGAAGTTAAAACGTCGTTTGAGCGCGCTGCTCATTTCATTGACGCCCTTGTCCCGCAAGTTCGCTGTTGCAATGATATTAAAACCGGGCTTTGCAAACACGATGCCGTCTGACAACTCGGGAATGTTCATCACCTTGTCGCTCAAAATACTAATCAACACGTCTTGAACCTCAAATGGACAACGGGTAATCTCTTCAAAACGAGTAATGATTCCCTTGCTCATCCCGGTGTATAACGGGGAAGGAACCAGCGCTTGCAGAGAAGGACCTTTGTCCAGCAGCATCGCGTAGTTCCAGGAGTATTTGATCATATCCTCTGTCGTTCCCGCGGTGCCTTGGATTGTATTCGTGCTCGTACCGGAGATAGCTGCAGATAACAACTCAGACAGCATCGTCTTTGCCGTTCCAGGTTCACCGACGAGCATCAAGCCACGATTGCCTGCCAATGTGACGATTGCACGCTCAATAAGCACATCGTCTCCATAGAACTTCTTCGTAATCGGTATACTTTCGCCCTCATAAGAGAGGGGTTCATCCGTTCCTAAAATAAAGTCGCGTACAGCTCTTGGCGACATCAGCCAATTGGGAGGTTTTGTCCCTGTATCATGGGATCGCAGTGCATTCAGCTGTTTAGCATATAACACTTCCATAGGTGGCTTCATTGTTTCCATCCAAATGCCCACTCCATTTCTGGTTGTACTTGAAAAATAAGGTATACTACAAAAAATGAAAACATATGTTTGTCAGGAAAAGAAGGGCATTTGTACCCAATATTAGGAAAGATATGTGAAAAGATGTGAAATGAGTACTACATACTAAAAAGCGCCTTGGGTCCCCAAGACGCTTTTCTCGCTTTTTTTGAAGAGTTTTTTTACAACAGCGTCCGCAAGCTCCAAAGCTCCGGGAAAAAACGGTGATCGAGTGCTCTGCGTAAGTACATGACGCCTGATGACCCACCTGTTCCCGGCTTTTGTCCTATGATGCGTTCGACTGTCGTCATATGGTTAAAACGCCATTGTTGTTGCTGGCTGGCGATATCCACCAGCTTTTCTGCCAACTCGTACAGATCCCAATACTGGTTCACATTTCGATACACGGTCAGCCAGGCTTGCTCTACACTTTGATTTGGTTGATAAGGCTGCGACCAATCGCGATTCAAACATTCCGGATCAATCGGCAAGCCACGAGCAGCCATCTCCCTAATCGCCGCATCGTAAATGCTGGGCTGCTGCAAGGCCGCACTCATTTGGGCGTGCAGCTCTGGTTGATGTGCATACACCGCTAGGACATGCTGGTTCTTATATCCTAGCGTAAATTCGATGAATCGGTTTTGATAGGATTGAAAACCGGACGAATGACCCAGCTTGTCACGGAACTGGAGGTAGTCAGCTGGTGTCAATGTAGAAAGGACATCCCACGATTTAATCAATTGCTGCTGGATACGCGAGACTCGCGCGAACATTTTGAAAGCAGGCTCCAGATCGTGGTTGCAGATGCACTCATTTGCTGCTGACAGTTCGTGCAAAATTTGTTTCATCCATAGCTCACTCACCTGATGAATGATAATAAACAGCATTTCATCATGATGGGTAGATTGACATTGTTGACTCGACAAGATTTGATCGAGCTGTAAGTAATCGCCGTAACTCATTTCTTTTTGGAAATCAGTATGAACCTGTGTCTCTAATGAAGTGTCGTTCGGTTGATTACTTCCTTGTTCATGTGGTCTCATCGCGGCGTGACCTCCTTTCCCATCTAATTCCTTTCCACCCCTCGTTCCTCCTGCTGAACCTCCCTCCTTCTCACCCAATTTTATTTCGCTGCTTCTAAATATTTCAAATCGATTAAGCCATCGATTTTATTACTGGAAATATAACCGGCTTCCTGGCTGATATCTGCCATTTCCTGAATGACTTTTTCATTGACCTCCGTTGTTACTTCCAAACGGGAAAAGGCTGCCTGCACTTCTTTTTTGCTCAACTCTTTGCCAGTAAGATTTTTCAAATGCTTGATGATCAGATCTTGGCTTTCTTCGGGATTTTCCTGAATGAATTTGACGGCCTTTTTATGTGCTTGCAGGTAGGCGGTTGCCAATCCTTCTCGTTTCAAAAATTCATCGCTGGCTGCTACCACAGTATTGGTTGATTCTTTCCCCCAAGCGAATTGATCCCAGTCCAGAAGCAATTTTCCTTCTGCCTGATTCTCAAGTACATATCCCCACGGCTCCTGAGTTGCTGCACCATCAACGGATTTTTGCACGAATAATGCTGCCGTATCTGCTGGGGCCGCCGCATACAGTTCCACATCTCCACCATTCGTCGTCGGTTTGAGGCCAACCTCATTCAGTGCTTTTCTGAGCATGACATCCTGTGTGCTGCCGATTACTGGAATCGCGATTTTTTTGCCTTTTAACTCTTTTAGTTCACTAATATTGGTTGAACCATTCACGACGAGCACAGCCCCGCCATTGACCGCACCTGAAATCAAACGATACCCGGGATGCTTGACATAAAAGTTCAAAAGAGGCCCTGGCCCCACCGTCCCTACGTCAATCGCCTTCGTTGCCATTGCCTCCATAAACAATCCGCCATTGGCGACCGTTTTTGTTTGAATCTTCATATCAGCACCGAAGGCTTCCTTAAAATAGCCTTTTTCCAGCGCGATGATCGTTGCGCTATGGGTCAGGTTTGGGAAATATCCAATCCTTACTTCCTTCTCAGAGGATTCTGCTCCGCCAGTAGAGCACCCGCTCACAATCCCCATCAATAATAGGGATGCAACAACAGTATTAAACACTTTTTTAAGCATGTGACGACACACTCCTTAGCCATTTTTCTTTTATGAATGAACTCCCCACTTCATCTGAACGTTGCGTTCGATGCGTGAAAAGACAACATTATCGACAATGGTACCGATGATCGCAATAATGATCATGACTGATATCACCAAATCCATTTGTCCAAGTGAACGTCCCATCTCGAGCAATTGACCGAGACCACCGCCACCCCCGAGCAATTCACCAGCCATGAGTGCCCGCCAGGAAAATGCCCATGCGATTCGAAGTCCGGAGATGATCTGCGGTACGGATGCAGGAAGAATGACTGTTCGTACAAAGTGAAAGCCAGTCGAACCATAAGTCTTGGCCACCCGCTGATATAGCGGTGGGACATTTTTAAAACCGCTGGTCGCGTTGACCGTCATCGTCCAGGTAGCCCCGATCGTCACGATGAACAAAATAGAGAAGTCATTTAAGCCAAACCAGATAATCGCAAGCGGGAACCAGACAATGCTCGGGATAGACTGAAGCGCTGTCACCACAAAGCCAAGCGTATCTTCTACGAGTTTGTACCTCCAAATGAAGTAACCCAATATCAGTCCGAGAATAATGGCAATGAGAAAGCCCAACAGGATTCGTCCCAAACTTTTTCCAATCGCGGCGGTAATTTGCCCGCTTATCAATCCATTTACGAGTGTTTCGAAAACCTGGGTCAAGCTGGGAAACATGAACGATGGCAACCCAGATAATCTAGATGTGACTTCCCATATCGCCGCTATCATAGCGATGAAGATGACCCGTCTTAAAGCTGTAGTCATTGCCCATTTCCTCCTTCAGCACCTTTTCTATCTCTTCTTGCAGGATCGACAGCACCTTCTGCTCCGTGTTTAATGTCACACTGTCCGGCATGACTCCATCTCGCATGGCAGGAACCGCAATGATCTCCTTGATTTTTCCGGGGCGTGTGGCAAAAACGACAATCCTCTCCGCAAGCTGTACGGCCTCCCGGATATTATGGGTGACGAAAAAAATCGTGACCTTGGTCGTTCTCCAAATCTCAAGCAACTCCTTATGAAGAACCATCCGCGTCTGTTCATCCAACGCCGAGAACGGTTCATCCATCAGCAAAATGTCGGGTTCCATGACAAGTGCCCGAGCTATGGCTACACGTTGCTTCATACCGCCTGAGAGCTGATGGGGATAGGAATGAACATACTTACTTAAATGGACCATTTTGAGCACATCCAGCGCCTTCTCGTTGGCTTTCGCAGCAGACATTTTTTTCAATTTGAGCCCGTATGTAACATTTTCCAAAACCGTTAGCCATGGAAATAATCCCGCTTCTTGAAAAACCACGACTCTGTCGGGACCGGGTTTATTCACTTTGTTGCCAGCAACGTGTATGTCACCGCTGTCCGGTTGATCCAATCCTGCTATTAAGTAGAGCAGCGTCGACTTTCCACAGCCAGAGGGGCCGACAATGGAAACGAAGCTGCCCTTTTCCACTTCAAGATTGATATCATCCAGCACCTTTACTTTTTGTTTCTGCTCATTCACGAAATGTTTCGTAACATTATCAATAGTCAGATACATGACTGCACCTCTTTTTATTCCAACTTAGTCGATGGGGATTATGAATAAATAATGATTAATCCTATCGTTTTTGTCAACTATAATCCAATAAAAAAGGGAAGGCGGCGGGCACCTTCTCCTATTCAATGCGGTATCAAAGTTTTATGTGCAGCATTATACGTCGTCTTCTTTGACTACTTACCTACAACTTCGTCGGGTCAAATCTTCTCTCATCCAAATAAGCTCGTGCATGCCCCCAGAAATACTTGCTTGGCTGCATGTAGATTTCCAGACCTGCCCGCTCGATTGTGCGATTCGCCTCTTCATTGGCATCTTTTAGGATTTGCTTTTCATCCACAGTCAAAACACGGCGCTCGTCCATAATCAGCTCACCATCAACAATGACATGGTTCACATCACCACCGACTGCCTGATAGACGACACGATGGACATGCATGTTCTCTGGATTCAAGTGGGCCTGATGCATATTTACAGTAATGACGTCCGCTTTTTTACCAGCCTCAAGCGAGCCCAGCTCGTCATCCCAGCCGACACAGCGTGCCGCATCAATCGTTACCATTTCCAGCAGCTTGCCCGGTGGGAGGTAATAATAATCGCGCAGCGCCGCTTGTTGCAGCAACTGCATTCTGCGCATGGCCTGAAACATGTCAAAAGGAGTCATCGGCGAGGTGCCATCTGTCGTGATTGCAACAGTCGCTCCCATCTCCAGCAATTCCGTAATGGGGGTGCGAGCATTGATTTGACCAAAACCAGGAGAAGCGCTCACATTCGTTCCTGTCTCGGCCAAAATTTTCGCCTCGTCAAAAGAAATTCCCCGACAATGCTGCAAGTGTACGTCTGGACCGAGCAGCGCGTACTCTTTGTCTTGAATCGCGAGGTGAATCATGCCGCCAAAAGCATCTGAATGGATGCGCGTGTCGTACTTTTTCGCTATCTCCCTGATTTTCCGCGCTTGGTAACGGTCGAAATCGGTTAAGCCAAACAATTGGTCAGCTGGTGTCGGATAGGACGGATTGACAGAGGTCACGATGACAAATGGCGTTATGTATGCTCTGGTTTTATCGTTATTCGCGTGATTCAGGGCTTCGATCACTGCTTCTGCTCCAGCGAGAACCTGCTCATAAGTGACTTCCTTCGTTACTTTTTGTCCATCGACCCAGCGGCTGAAGGGATGCGGCCACGGTGGATTGCATGGACCTGTCGCTACGATTTCGCGAACGCCAACCTCGTTGTACGCTTTGGCGTGATTCAAGGCAAAGATCGGATCATCTGAGCGCGGCATCGAGCCCAGGACGCTAACACCTGTTGTAATCCCAGCTTTAAGCCGCTCCAGTGCGGACAGCTTTCCCTCGTAGTACCAGAAATCGTCTGTCACGTAGTGCTTGTAAGTGTTGGTCATGATTGGCATCCAGTCGTTGATATTGTCCGTCGCAATCGTTTTGAACAACGAATGTCCGCCATGACCATGTGCGTCAACGAAGCCTGGCAGTATACAATGATGCGCGCAGTCAACTACCTTTTGCGCGGGATACTTGTCTTTTAGAAGTTGGGTGTCGCCTACCTCCAAAATTCTTCCTTTATCAATAGCGACTGCCCCGTCCTGTAATACCCGGCGGTCTTTGTCCATAGTAATGACTACACCGTTTACGAGTAACAAATCGATCAAGTTGCATACCCCCAGCTTCAAGAATAAGGGTGGTGCCCATGTCACCTACTCCCCCTCCCTACACCTTACCGCAATTTCGACAACTTGTATTTGCAAGAAAATTACAACTTTTTATATTATGTTTACCTGTTGGTTCCAAATGGAAAAACCACCTTCCCTTGAAGGAAAGATGGTTTGAAGGATTTAGGCATCCGCTTTTCGTTTGCGGAGGAAAAAAATGAGAAACGCTATCCCCGCAAATGCGAGTGCAGCATAAGCGACATTGGAATAGAGATCGAAATAGTACAGAATGTCTTCCCACGATTCCCCCAATAAGTGACCAGCCATCACTAGGACGATGTTCCAAATAAGCGTACCGAGTGTTGTAAACAGCAAAAACAGCGGGAAATTCATTTTGGTCATACCAGCTGGAATGGAAATCAGGCTTCTGATTAATGGGATCATGCGGCAAAAAAAGATCGTCCAGTACCCGTATCGGTCGAACCATTCATTCGCTTTATGGATATCTGCCGTTTTAATGCGCAGAAGATGCCCCCATCTCTCTACGATCTTCTCTATTTTTTTGACGTCTAGGTAATAACCGATTCCATAGAGCATGATTGCCCCGATCACCGAACCGATTGTAGCCGACAAGATTACGCCAAAAACCGTTAAGGATGATTGCGTCGTCATAAATCCACCGAAGGTCAAAATCACCTCAGAAGGTATGGGTGGAAAGATGTTTTCCAGTGCCATCATCAGTAAGATACCGAAGTAACTATATTGTTCAATAATTTGGGTCATCCAGTTCTGCATGCTATCCCTCACAATTATCTACCAATGCTTATCTCTCCAGTATAGAGACACGCGTTGCATAGTTCAATGAAAAGCGATAATCTTTTCCTTTATTTCAATACGAAAGAAGGAAGTCTTGGGTTACCCTTCCTTTGAAAATTTTCATGCAGACTATTTTTTAAATAATATTGCAATTCAAGGAAATATGTGGAATATTGGGATGGTACCAACCACATCACATAACTCAAAGTTGATATCTTTAGGAGGTGGAAACTGCATGTTTCGCAAGTTTGTCTATTCCTTTGTAAGTCTATTACTGTTTATGACTGCTGGTGCTGTTGATGTAAACGCAGCCGCACCAATAGTAACTGGCACACTATTCATTGAGAAACCATTCAAGAAAGAAGGACTTCGGTTTCAAACGACCGTTACTGAAATCGACAATCCAAAATACGACTCACCAGTGTACCACGTAAATACAATTGTCACGAATATTTCGCGGAAACCGATCACATACACGACTGGTCATTGCTATGGTGTGACAACACGACTAGAAGCGTATGCCTCTGGAGACTCTTGGGAGCTTCCTTACCCTGAAGACGAACCTGCCTGTCCCCCGGTCATCCAGGAAAAAACCTTAAAGCCCGGGAGAACTATCGAGCAAGATGAATATTTCCGAACAGACGAACTGCCGGATGATCTTACGCCAGACTATTTTCAAGTGAATTCTTCTGTACGTGTCCTCGTTGGACCGGAAGATAAGGAACGCAAAGAGGAACTCGTAAAGATGCAGACGCAATTTCTTGCAGGGCTAGCTCTCCATCCGGATGAGATTGTGCTCGAGGCTGAAGCGAGTAAGCTCCCTAAATCGTATTACGAACTCAAAGTGACAGGGAAAGCCCCCAATAAAGATATCAAACGCGTAACGATTCAGGTCTTCTATTCGGTCATTACGTTGCGAATCGACTCGAAATCAGGAGAGTTTTCCACGAAGAAAAAAGTAAAAGCAAAAGGCCCGTCCCTTCAATCAGGTGTACTCGAGGTCACGTATAAAGATGGCACGAAACATATCTACAACATTCCCATAGAAAATTCCAGTAATTGATGTTCTCCATGAAAAAAGGACGGCCATGTGTCCGTCCTTTTTTTCGTTTTTCACTCTGGTTCTGTTCTGTCGTGCTATTCCCTACTGCTTAGACCAGTAAATCAATGTGTCGTCCCTCTTCATTTCTGTAAAGCCCATTTTGGCTAATATTTTCGCGGAATCTATGTTATCTAGCAAGCACTTCGCTGTAATCTTTTTCACATCTGGCTGCAACAACGCCCTATTCACTAGGCCTTCTGCCGCCTCGTACGCGTAGCCTTTTTTTCGCTCGGCTTCAATAATTCCATAGCCGATGTCCACTTCTCCCTCCGCATTCGGTACTCCCTTGAACCCTGCATCCCCGATGATCTTCATGCCATCTATTGTAATGATCATCCACGATTCAAATCCTGTCGGTTCCCCTGTGAGTTCAAGTGCTTTGATGATTTTCGGTATCGTTTCCATCGCATCCTCATCAGGCCAGCCTTTTCCTAATGTAAGCCCCATATCCAATAACTCTTCGTAATTTTCTAGCAAAACATTCGTCGCTATTCTATGTGTAAATGGAATCAATATGAGCCGTTGTGTGTGAATGCTTTTTTCATTCATGGACAGGTACCCCTTCCTTTTCCTTCATAGCCGGTGACGATATTTACGGTAAATTTACGCTCCATATGTTTTTTCAGAAAGGGTCTATTCCTACACCTCAGCTACTTTTTCATTACTCCGACAGGAAGAATCACTCGGGCACTACCATTATAGCATGATTTTCCATCCCTTTTTTCTCAGAACGAATTGAAGATTGATTAATTGGAATCTTTTCCGAATAATGAGAGTTAACGAATGATGATGGACACCACGGAAATCCAGTTGGTAAGGAGTGAGAACATGTCCACAACACTAGACACTGAGCTTGTCCGCATTCAGCCCTGGGCGGATCACGATCTTCCCTTGCTGCGTCTTTTGAATGCGCCTGCCATGATGGAGCATCTTGGAGGCCCGGAGACGGAGGAGCAGCTCCTCGCTCGGCACAACCGATACGTTAATAAGGACGGACAGCTAACGAGCAAGATGTTCAGCATCGTACTGCTGCCACATCACACCCCTGTCGGAAGCATCGGCTATTGGGACCGCATCTGGCAAGGGGAAAACGTATACGAAGTAGGCTGGAGCGTCCTGCCCCCCTTTCAAGGTAAAGGAATCGCTTCTGCGGCTTTAGCCTCACTCATCACACGCATCAACCTAGAACGAAGACACAAGTTTATTCATGCCTATCCCTCCGTGGACAACCCTGCCTCCAATGCCATTTGCCGTAAGCTCGGTTTCACTTTGCAATCAGAATGTGTCTTTGAATACCCTCCTGGAAGTTTTATGCGCTCCAATGATTGGCGATTAGAAGTTGCATCAGGACATTTCCCCATTGAAAAAGTCCGGGAGCAATTCCCTGCGCTACAACGAACTTACAAAGGTAAACCAGTTGTTTATCTGGATGGCCCAGGCGGCTCGCAAGTCGTAAAATCCTCCATGGACGCGATCTATCTCTATATGGCGAGCGGTGGAGCGAATTTACATGGCTCCTTTCCAACGAGCAAGGAGACAGAAGCCATCCTTGCAGATGCGAAGCAAGCAGTAGCAGACCTCTTCCACGTGAAGCCGCTGGAGGTAGCCTTCGGTGCGAATATGACCACCCTGACCTTTGCCATTGCGCGTGCATTAGGTCGACATTGGAAAGAAGGGGATGAAATCATCGTCTCCGAGATGGATCACCGCGCCAATGTAGACCCGTGGCTGACTGTTGCCGCTGATCGTGGATTAACCGTTCGGTGGTTAAAAGTGAATAAAGAGACACTTACGTTACAACTAGATGAGCTCGATACCCTACTTACTTCCAGGACCAGACTTGTGGCAGTCGGGCTTGCTTCCAATGCTGTCGGAACGATCCATGATCTCGCTGCCATTTCCCAAAAAGCACGTGCTAAAGGAGTCATTGTTGCTGTCGACGCCGTGCATGCGGTCCCTCACTTCTCTGTCCATCGAGACGAGATTGGAGCCGATATCCTGCTCTGTTCCGCTTACAAGTTTTTTGGCCCTCATGTG
Source organism: Brevibacillus sp. BC25 (assembly GCF_000282075.1). Taxonomy (NCBI): domain Bacteria; kingdom Bacillati; phylum Bacillota; class Bacilli; order Caryophanales; family Paenibacillaceae; genus Brevibacillus; species Brevibacillus sp. BC25. The sequence goes on along the minus strand of NZ_AKIX01000021.1, from coordinate 14,544 downwards.
GGAATCGCTATTATCCGCAAAGAAATTTTTGAAGCACTCGATGTTTACAAACTGGTTCCTGCCCCCTCTTCTTATCCAGATAAACTGGAGACCGGAACACAAAATCATGAAGGAATCGCTGGCATCAGACCCGCTATCGAATTTGTTGCTTCGCTTGGTTTTGGTGATACCTTCGCTGAAAAAATCCGCTCTGGTTACGAGGTGATCGAAGCCTATGAAAATCAATTGGCTGAAAAGTTGCGAAAAGAACTAGGCGCAATGAATGGTGTCACCATCTATCAAGCGTGTGAAGATGTACCGAAAACACCAACGATCGCTTTTCGAATCGAAGGGTTTACTCCCAAAGAAATATGTGAGCGATTGTGTGAGGAGCATAGCATATTCGTTGCGGACGGGGACTTCTATGCGACAACACTCGCCAATTGTTTGGGCATCAGTGAAAGTGGCGGCTGGATACGAGCGGGGCTCGCACCGTACAATACCCACGAGGAAATTGACCGTTTCATTCAAGGTATCAAAGCCATTATAAGGGCATAAAACAAGACCCGGGTCTACGCGACTCGGGCCTTCCACGTTTTTATCCATGAAGCCCGCCCTGAAATCTGGCGCGGGGGCGATAGTGCCCGACCGGGATTTGAATCAAGCAGGTTTTCTCTTCTGTCTCTAGGTTGTAAAGTTCGTCGCAATTTTCCACGTCAAATCCGAGTAACGGATGACCGCCCATTCCACACGTGAACGCTGCCAAAAGCAAGTGATGCACGACGATTCCCGCCTCCAAATGCTGGATGCGATACCCTCTAAACCCTAGCTGATTGATCAAATGATCGCGTTTACCCGCCACATGAAAGCAGAGCGGCACTTGATACAAATTCACGTTGTCCAGCGTCATTCCGTCTTGAAGGCGTGCTCGTAAATCTCCATAGACAATCGGATAAAGAGCGTGCTCCAGTGGATCGTAAGCGTATGCCCCATCTCGTATCCCTTCTACCTGATGAATGCTTACAAAGAGAGAAAGCCTACTCCACGCTACTTCTTGATTTTTTCCCAAATCATTGCCATACGCTAGAGCACTCATCGTCATTTCCACGATACGCGCTACCTGATCCTGGTCTGTTTTCCTCCTGATATAGTCCATTTCCGGCGAAAAACGCTCCCGACAATATTGCGCCAGATCATAGTTTGGTTTCTGCAAACGCGGGAGAAGGATTCGCTCATCGGAACGACGAGGCCACTTGCTTTCCAACTGATCTGAATAACGTGTAATCGAATAGGTAGATTCCTGCATGGCAGCTTGATTCATTTGCAGGAGCGCAGGATATTTTCTCATTCTTTTTGAGCGCATCACCTGCACATGCTTTTGCTCAGGCAGTTCTCGGATTAACTCGCTTGCCGTCTCCTCTTCTGGCTCTGCCCAATGTGTGGTTGAGTGCGAATGCCTCTCCCCTTCTGTTTGAAGCGATAAGGGAACTACCGCGTATACACTCTCTTGATCGGCAGACAATCCTAGCAGTGTATTTATTGCTCTATCTAGGAACTGGTAATGTACCGCAGTCGTTACACCGAACTGGTTTGCCATTTCCAGCAATTGTCCAAGCAGTACTCCAGCATCGAGGCCCTGCAATCGATAGGAAAACTCATCATACTTAAAAAAGTTCTTCCAAAAATAGGTGGATACGAACGCAACTCCAAAGCAAGCATGTACCGGGCAACTGCCGCCAAGTGCTCGGCTTAGGAAGTGATCAAAATTCCCTTCGCGCAATTGTACGAGTCTGTGATGGGCCACATCGTAGTGGTATAGACCTGAAGGAATACTAGACAGCTTCAAATACACGTACAGCTCACTCGGATAGAGCGCCCCTCCAGACGGAACTGGTCTTCGATTCGTTACAAGTGGCACAAACGACTCAGATCCTATATCTGTCGGCGTTGTGGTTAACAACGATTGGCTGATTTGGATGAGGCCATAGCTATACCATAACCAAGCACCCAATTGAGGAAGAGACATCTCTTGTGAAACCGTATGATCTGCGAGCGATAGAGGGACGTCTTCTGGAAGCGGAATAACAGGTAGCCCCCTGTACAGCTTGTATGTCAGTGGCGCATCCCCCCAATCCACTTCGAGATCACTTGGCCTGGCGTTTTCCGTATCAAAATGAAGGCGGTACAAGAAATTTTCGAGACTCATCCGGCTCACTCCCAGATGCATGTTATGGAAACGGATGCGGAAAAGGATTCAACTCGTCTACACGCAGTGGTTGTTTCGTATAACCCAGCTTCACAGGGACCTCTAATACTCTTTTCAATCCTGTTACACGCGTGAGATGCTGGCCAAAAGTCATCGGGAGCATGCCAGGAATCAATACACGTACGCAAGATAAGCCGTGGCGCGCTACCTCTGGTGTCGTTTGATCTACCACAATGACATCGAGATCTAACTTTTGGAACACACCGAGCAACTCCCGCAAATCGTCTGTTAGATCACAATGCTGGTTTCTTCTAGGAAATTGTTCAGCGAAAGAGACCATCGGACGTGAATTATCCATAAGAAAGGCTAAGCGCTCCGCTGCTTCCGGTAAGCTGTAAAGCATCGCATGATCGTCCATCTTTTTTACTAGGGACGAATCATGGAGCATGCCCAAATATTTGTCTCGGTTCGCTTCGTACTTGTCTGTCAAAGTCATGAGCATAGCAGCCGTTTCGTAAATCGAGCTTTTTACAGCGCGGATGGGGTCTGGATGCGCTCCTGCTGCACAAACGAGGTGTAAGCCTTCTTCTCCGCGGTTTTTCGCAATCGTCCATACAGCGGGAATTCCATTTTCCATTGTCGCATCGAACAAGTACAAATCGTAATTGGTAACGGTCTGCATCCGATCAATTAGAAGAAGCAATTCCCGATCATTGACCGTAGCGGGATCGAGACGCGGTAATGACAATTGGGCATACCAGGTCAACAGGAAAGCATCTCGCTCCACCACTTCGAGGATGCCGTAAAAGATCGCCTCCTCCAAACTGCCGCCTAATGCACAGCCATTGGAGGTCTCAAATACAACTCCCTCCCCGAATCCCATACTGTAGTAGGCCATGAGCTCAGGCACAAGAATGGGTCGCTCTTCTTTAAAGGAATAACCCCATACCCAGTTCATTTCTCGCTTGGGATCAAACGGCTTAAAGGGAAAATCTGGCAGGGCATACTGCTCTTCTGAATGGGTCCCCGCCGTTGTCGGATCAAGGGCATGCGGCGCAAGGTTTGCATAGCAGTCACGCACCATCGTCTTCTTGCCACGCGGCATCAGCCCGCAATATCTTTCCATTCCTTCCAAAATCGCCGTTATCTCACTATCCGCGTATGAAACAGACCTGCCAGCCGTACCCTCGTCATGTGAAAATAACGGCAGATTGACACTTACATCTGCGAAGACAGAGACAAGATCACGTACTTTCCCATTCAAAAACCCTGTTCGGGAATCCAAATATTCGTTGGTAAGAGCTTGCTTCAATGCGGCTATGGATTTTGTCCGGTAGCTGTCCGGACTTTGCTTTACGATAGGCTTCAAGCGTATTCTTGCCTGCTCTTCTGAATCCTCAGGCAGTCGACTGCATACCGAACATAAAGGATTGGGCAAAAAGAAGTGGCGCGTGCTGGTCAATGTTTGCAAATCAATAAACTGGATATGCTCGGATAACTGGGCTTGCCTGCCCTCTACTATACGTTCAACCTCCGCACTGACATGGTATGCCACTTGTAACAACCCTGAGCGAGATGACCATGGATCACGGGGTATGCCGCCTTTCTCCCTCAGCATATGTTGTACCTTCCACATCTCTTTGCGATCGCGTCCCGCCATCAATCGCCGCATATCTGCACACTGGGAGCACCCTGTTTGATCTGGACGAACCAACGGACCTACGATTGCCTCCCCGAACGAAACGAAACCGCGCAACCATGGAATATTCGCTTTTCGGAAATGCTTTTCTGCCTGCAAATGCAAAGCAGGATCATACGTATCTTGCAACAGGAGTGCCAAATTTGCTCCACTTGTCTCCGACTCCATGTTTTCGCTCTGCCATACGCGATAGTCCTTGCTCAAATGTTCTGAAACCAGCTCCGCCAGTACTCCGTCTCCAACTACAAGAATGTCAACGCTCATTGAAGCACCTCCTGCGAGAGCAGCAAGGCGAATACACCGCCAAGGTCTTCTAGGAAAGGCTCTATCGCGGCATTCATGACTCGAGAAGAAAGGTGTTGAAGCGCCAATACCTCAACCGCTTGTTTCCAGACCTCTTTTTCAGATTCTTCCTGAATGCTACTAAGTGCAAGTTCGATGGCTTCACCCGTCAAGCCGACAGATTGCGCTGTCAGTACATACTTGGACACTTTATTTGTTGGCGTCTGAATCTGATGCAAGGCATACATCAGCGCTTTTCGCAATGCTTCTCGCTCTAGCAAGCCAATACTCCCGTACCATCCCGTGCGCGTTTCCACCCAAAACACCGGAAATCCGCACACCTCATGACCTTTTGCAATCATCAGTTTCTCACCTAATGTAGCGAAAGACCGTACATAAAACTGGGACTGTTCATCCACAATCGAATCGACATGCACAGGCCTAGCTGTTGGTTGTCTTCCTTGCATTTCTGACACATACGTGAGTGTCAAACAATGCTGTAACGCCCGACATAAACCTTCTGCTGCCGTTTCCCCTGCTCCAATTCCGATGTTGCGGTGGTTCACTAGTCTTCCCACATACATCTCTGCCCCAATCAATCCTGCTTCTCTACGCGCCTCGTCATGGGTATATCCTGCGCATACAACTGTTGGCAATAGCTCTGCGGGTCCATCTGCCACAGGATCGACTGCTGTCACCCTACACTGTGTCAGTGGTAGCTGCGTAAGCTCTCCCTCATCCCAGCTGTGAAAAATTCCGTTATCAGGGGAGGTCCATGACGGAAACAAAGACAATAGACTTTCTTTCTGTTTTGCCTCTTTGGATATCCGCAATTCAAGCTCCCTCTCATCCAATACCTCCATGCTCATGTCTTCTTTTCGCATTGGGTGAGGCATGTATGACTGCCAGCTTCCTTCCAACGTCTCCAGATTTAACAAATAAATTTTGTTCGGGTCCTCTGCTTCATTGACACCTGAAACGTATTTGAACCATTCAAAAACAGCGATGTTCGCCAGCATGGCTGCTGCGGTCATGGAATATGGATGTTGCTCGGGGTCCGCACACAAAGCCTGTCGATGTAAACGACGCCAAGCCGATTCAAAGCAAGCCTCTGACTGTGGATGAATCAGCGGCCCTACCATTCCTTTTTGCTGGACAAATAACGCCGGAACAAACACCTTCTCACGCTCTCTGCACGCAGACTGGATCACTCCTACTTCGCCCTCGTTTACGTTTGCTGACGTGTACAAAATACCAGCGAAAGGCTCGATGGTCGCTGACCAATCGGCACCCTCCCACGACGTCGGCTTGAGTTCATCCAGCTTCACGTGTGGGTCTTTCCTACGCGAATGTTCGATAATCGCCTCTAGCCGCTCACGATTGGTCGAAGCCTCATTCGTGATGGCGTAATGGAATTGAACGCATCCCGATTCCAGCAATGCATGGATGACAGAAAGGAGAAAGGAACCTGCCCCGATCACCAATACTTTTTCAGTTCGATATTTTTGAAACCGATACCCTCCTGATCCACCTAACTGATCCAAATATTCAATCTGCGCTGCATACCTCGACATGACCTCCGGTGATAATTCATGTGGTTTCTCCAGGCTCACATCTTGAAGGAATCCATTTTCTAAAAGTGTACCGGCCACTTGGAAAATTTGTTGCTGATATTCTTCCGGCAAATCTTCGGTCAATTGCTCCAACGTATGCACACCATTAAACATGGGAAATAACTGATCTACCCATCGATCGATCATGTCACCCTTCAAACGGAAAGTTCCGATGTTATTGCGAAAATACACACTTCCGTCTGAATCGGGTACATACACTGTATCCCGCTTCACTTTTATACGCATCGAAGGATTCAGCTTATCCATTCTCCTCCCCCTGACGTTGTGAAATAAACCAATTTGCGAAAAGACATGTCACAGCTATTTTATGTATCACTCTTTGTCTCACATTCCAGTTGGAAAAACAAAGCCCCTGCCAAGACACAATTTGGGGCAGGGGCTTCATTTACGTATGGATTATAAATCGTCATTAACCACGATAAAGCATGGGAAGAAGCAAGAGCAACTGCAAGAGCAAGAGCAACTGCAGGAGCAGGAACAGCTACAGCTACAGCTACAGCTGCAGGAGCAAGAGCAGCGACTGCAACGACCACAACTACATCTGTGGCATCTGCCACATCCGCCACATCTACTTCGAACTAGCGTCGCTTCATTCATTTTTTCTTTGTCCCAACGCTGCATTCGATCCCCTTTTATTTCAGAAGACTTCAATTTTTTTAGCTCTTTTTTGAACTCATCCATTCATTTTCACCTCCGCCACTTCATGGAACTACTCTAGATTTATGAAGTGACGTTGGGTATTCGTGCACAGATCATGCGCCCATTTTTGGTGGAACATGAGAAAAACCCGCTATGCTGCAAGGTTCCCTGACAAAAAAAGAAGCCGCCCTCAAAGTGAAGGCAGCTTGGATGATCACTGATACAGTTTGAATATAATGCCCATGAGTGAGTAAATAATCACCGTCGAGAACAGCACCGTCATATGAATCAGCGAATAAATAAACATCGTTTTCGACCATTTCTGTGAATCCATTTTCCGGTATCCAAAAACACTCAGAACCAGCCATAAAATATTCAGGAGCAGGGCCATAAACGTAAGACCAGCGCTTAATGACCAAAATAGAAAACTGCTAGCAATTAATATAACCAAATAAACATTTGTTTGAATGTAGGTACGTCTTGCACCTTTGACCACGGGCAACATAGGAACCCCAGCCGCCTTGTACTCATCATGCTTGCGAATCGCAATCGCATAGAAGTGAGGCATTTGCCAAATGACCATGATGATAAAGAGACCAAGGATAGCAGGATGCGTGATATCTGGGTGAATGGCAGCCCAACCGATGAGTGGCGGCATTGCGCCAGAAATACTTCCTACCTCTGTATTGTAAACTGTTCTTCTTTTGGTCCACATTGTATAAGGCACGACATAAAAAAACAGTCCGAGAAAACCCATAATAGCAGCCAACGGTGATGCCAAGACGAGAGCCACCAAGCCAAAAATCGTCATCAGGGATGCTAGCCATAAAACTTTCTTCGTTGATATTTCTCCTGTCACCGTAGGTCTGTTCTTCGTCCTCTCCATGACAGAATCGATATCGCGATCGTACACGTTATTAAAAGCACCCGCTGCGCCCATGATTAAAATAGAGCCGATTGTAGCAAATAAGATTTCTGGCAGCTTATCTAATAGACTGAAGTGATACGTATATAAAGCCAATGTTAATCCGGCAAACATCGGAATCAGATTCGATTTGATAATCCCCGTCTTAACCGTTTGCGCCAAAATATTGGACATAGGCCGATTCCGCGTTGCAACGCTTTCTTCCCTCTGCATTCGTACACTGTCCCCTCTTACTAGATGATCTATATCTATCGTACTCCAAAATAGCATGACATAGTAGACGGTTAAATCCTACAAAACTGCCATTTGTATCTTACATACCGATAAGGATTTAAATACTATATGGAATGTTAATTCTATATGGTATGATTGTCAAGAGAAGGAGGCGGACGAATGAACAGACGCAGATTAACCCAAGCAGAGCGTAAACAGGAAACACGGCAATTGCTCATTGACGCTGCCATTGAGACCTTTGCTCAGTTAGGATTCCACGGGGCTTCCGTTGATAAAATCGCAGATTATGCTGGATTTACCAAAGGTGCTGTTTATTCTCATTTTCAGTCCAAAGAAGATCTCTTTCTCGCTATTTTGGAAGGTCAGATGCAATTACATGTGTCTAATATCCATCACGTAATTGATCGCCAGCCATCATTATCGCATTTTATAGAAGCCATGGACGCCTATTTTATGTCCGTTCAGCAACAAAATCGCACGTGGAACATGCTGAATCTGGAGTTTTTGCTTTATGCCATGCGCGAAGAGTCTGTTCGAAAGCGATGGTCGAACATGATCATAGAGTCGGTACAGCATCTTTCCAAGGCCATACAGACCTTAATGCCAAAAGAAAGGGACTCTACTCTATCCGCTGATGAAATGGCATGGACGATTCTTGCTCTAGAGAATGGCATGAACATCTTTTATTACATTAGCGGCGACATGGTGCCCCAGTCTTTATACGGAAAAGCTTTGCAAAACATGATATTGTCAAAATAGCGATTGCCTTATACTAGATCGTTTCTGACTGGGCAGCCCGTTGCTTCATGATTCGATTGACTCTCTCCGAACCATATAGCATGAACGCAATGTAGAAGGCTGTAAAAAACGGTAAAATAGAAACGGTCGTCTGTGCAGCAAGCCACCCCAGCAACGGAGGCAAAAGTGTGGCACCGGTGTACGCAACCGCCATCTGATAGCCCATCAGCTTTTGTGTTTGCTCTTTCCCAAAGCGTTCAGGGGTATCATGCAGCATACAGGGATAAATCGGAGCGAAGCCTAACCCGAGCAACAGAAAACCGATTAGCGAGCTGAAAGTCGGTAATGGCAACATCAACAGCGCTGCCCCAGAGAATGATACGAGAAGTCCACTGCGAATCAGGACGCGGTTGCTCACTTTGAAGGTAACAAAGCCCGTGATAAATCGCCCCACGGTAATGCCACCGTAATACATGGCTACCCACACCGCCGCTACAGCCGCAGGTAGCTCCTTCACATTTACCAAAAAGCTGCTCCCCCATAATCCCACCGATGCTTCAGCCCCACAATAGAAGAGAAAGGTTAGCAAAGTCAGCTTGACGCCTTTCGTCCGCAAAGGCTGTTCACTCTGCCCACGAGACGGCTGAACCTGTGACTCTTTGACAGCATGACTCTGCATGTTCTCCATTCGTTTCCATAAAGGAAGTGTAAACGCTAGAAGTACGACTAACGCAAATTGAATGAGAGAAATGGTCAAGTATCCATTCCGCCATAAATCATGTTCGCGCATAAAGCCAGACATAATAATGGGGCCAAGTGTAGCACCCACTCCCCAGAAGCAATGCAGCCAGCTCATATGATGGGCTTGATAATGCGTGGCGACATAATGATTCAGAGCAGCATCCACAGAGCCAGCTCCTAATCCCAGCGGCAATGCCAAAACCATCAACCATATAATCGAAGGAGCAAAAGAAAATCCGAGCAAGGCCGCCGCCGTCATCAAACAGCTAATCAGCGTGATCTGTCCTGTCCCGAATCGTTTTATTAATGCACCACTCATCAAGCTAGATACGATCGTTCCAGACGCAATCACAATGTTGATCACACCTGCCATACCAAATCCCGCACCATACTCTGCTTGCATGACCGGCCAAGCTGCCCCCAGTAACGAATCAGGAAGGCCCAAGCTGATAAACGACAAGTAAATCATGATCAAAAAGAATGTTGCCACTATCCCCCGCCCCCTGCTCGCTTTTACATTCTTACTGTGAGTCTATTCAGCAATTTCTCTCCCTCTGTTTTGAACCGCTTGTTCTTTTCGAGAAATTCGTCCACTTCATTTAATTGGGCTGGCCGGTAGCCTGGGCCACCACAACCACAGGAATGATAGGTAAACCCATGCTGATAGAGGATTTCAACCTTTTTCCACTGCTTCACATTCGTTTGTTTCGGAGCCTTGAAATCATGCCCCATATCCTTCATTCCCTCACCACATTGCGGACAGCTATGCTTGATCTTGTCCCATTCTTCCTCCGTCAACTCATACTTGGAGGTTTGCTTGAACACTTTTCGGCAAGGAAAACAGGCGTATATTTGTTTATACGGACCATACATCCCATATCGACACATGATGATCAACCCTCTCCGGTATTGCTATGTATCCCCTTTTTTGACGAGCGTACTACCGATGAAATCAAAGCTCAAAGGCCCCCCCTTTTTGTCAGGCTGCCACCCCAGCTTGATCGCCTCTTCAATGATAGCCGCGACGTCAGATGGCTTTATCACTCTCATATCCAAATGCTGCACAAGTGGAAACTCCGCCCAAAAGTCATTCACATCTGATTTTACATACACGCGAATCAATTGCCCTAAACCTTCATTGTGCTGAATCGTCAACGCGAGCAGCCCCTTCGCTGCTGGGCTAATGACCCATCGATATCGCTGCTCTCCGACCGTTATCCCCCGCGTGCCTTTTTTGGGTAATGCCACAGCTACCTCCTCATTGCGAGTAAATGTTTATCAGTTCTGTCAAATATGTTTTTATGCCGTCCACTATTTCGGGTGAATGCTGCACAGTCACTTCTTTCCCCAAGCCAAGCAAGAACTTTGCAAAAAATAAGATGTCACTTCTCGCTACATTTCCTTCCAACCAACCACTTCCATCCTGCCGCGCATGCAGCATGGATGCAAGCCAAAGTTCAGCCTCACAAGCCTGCACACCTTCAGTCGTCAGCTCTGCAAATAAGTAGACCGTCTCCTGATCCTCAACTGTTGTGATGTGTCGATTTTCCAAGTGAATGTCTCGAAGATCCAACGGCTTCGATGCCGATTGTTCGACGGAATGGATACGGTCACAACGAAACACACGAATATCTTGATGTTGATAACAATAAGCGGGGCTGTACCATAAACCGTTTTTTGTATAAATTCCAATCGGCTGCATCTCACGCTTGGATTGTTGTCCGCGCGTTTCATAAGTGATAAGAAGTACTTTTTGTTGGATGGCAGCATCCAGCAATATGGATAAATGCGGAGATCTGGCTTGCCGCTTCGGTGTCACGAAATCGACACGGCGTTTCATCTGATCAATGCGATCTCGAATATCCGGTGGCATGAATTGATAAAATTTGTTCAGCGCCGAAGAGGATTCTGTCTCAAATGGCAGAGAGGTATGGTGTCGAAGAGCATGGATCGCGAAAAAGATTGCGACCGCTTCCTCCTCTGAGAATGCAATAGGCGGCAAAATTCTTTCCTTCAAAACATGATATCCGCCATGCGGTCCCACCTCAGAGTACAAAGGTACCCCTAACTCACTCAGCTCTTGCAGGTCCCTTAGGATCGTTCGCCCTGAAACGCCAAATTCTTCTGCAAGCTCACTCACAGTAAACTTGTGCTTCCGGTTGACAGTCATCATCATTTCTAGCAGTCTTTTTGATTTTGGCATGGCATAACTCTCCAAAAGTTTTTATCATGACAATTCCTGTCACTATTATCTGTTATTGTGAAGGTGAAGTCGAGTTAGACATGATGCTGATTATCAATAAGGAGGAATTGCTTTATGCTTCAGCCAAAAGAAAAAGGGACAATAACGAGGAAATTTTTCCAATCAGGTAACGTAAAACTATCTTACCTCGATTTTGGCGGGGACAGTCAGAGAGTCTTGCTCCTGCTGCATGGTCATATGAATGATGCCCGAACATTTTCAGAGTTTGCTTCCAGATTCACAGATTGGCGCGTGATTGGATTGGATCAACGAGGTCACGGCTGGAGTGAGCATGCCCCAGATACTGATTACTCACGTGAAGGCTACCTCAACGACATTCTCGCCTTTGTTAAGACCGTTTTGGATGGAGCTCCTGTTACGATCGTCGGGCATTCTTTAGGAGGCGTCAACGCTTATCAATTTGCCGCTCGTTATCCTGAGCTTGTGAACGCGGTCATCGTGGAAGATATCGGGGTAGAAATTAAGGCCGACTTATCCTTTGCAGAAAAACTCCCACATCGCTCCCCTTCTTTACACGATCTAAGGAAATCACTTGAAGAAGTCGGCGTTCGAGCGGTCGATTATTTTTCGGAAAGCGTATTTGAGGATGAACAAGGCTGGGGATTCCGTTCTGACTTAAATGGCATGCCGATTTCTCAACGACACATTACGGGGGAGTGGTGGAGCGATTGGCTAGCGTCTTCTTGCCCGATATTGCTGATCCATGGCAAAAAAAGCTTTGTACTGGATGAAAATCAAGCGGAACGCATGGTGAACCAAAGGCCAAACACAAAGCTTGCAAGTTTTGCTGAGTGCGGGCATGATATCCATTCTACGGACCCTGACGGATACCATCAGGCTGTAAGAAGCTTTCTTGACGAGTTGAAATAATAGCCAATGCACGCACAAAAGGGGGAAGAGATATTGGAAAGTCTCTGTTCCCCCCTTTTTTTAAAGCATGTACTTGTTTAGCCTTGATAACTAATTTTTCCTGTTTCCACTAACTCTTTTAGGCCCATGAACATGAGATTCCAGCCATGTTCCGAGCCATCATGGTATTCTCTCAACGCTTTTTCAATATCCGTCTGCGTCCAATTTTCTTCATGTGGAACGACGATGTTTTGCGTAAAAGTCATTTCACAGCCTTGCTGTGTATCTTTTAGCTCCACGATTAAGGTATCGGTAGAATCGCTAAACTGCGGCATCTGAAAAGTAAAGACGATTTTCTTTGGACGATTAATTTCAATGTACTCTCCTATCGCGCGATAATCTTTCCCGTCTCGGTGATCAACAATTTCCCATGTTCCCCCTACCTGTGGGTTATTTTGTGCCACTTTATTGGTTCGCTCCAATGTAAAAAACCATTTCTTTATCATCTCTTGATTCAGCCATGCATCAAACACTTTTTCAGGTGGGACATCAAAATTTCTGGTCATGTTTAGTGCAATCGTTGAATACTCACTCATTTACATAGCTCCTTTTTGCGATTTTCCTCGTTTTATTATAAAGAAAAACAAGCCACGATAACCCCGCAACTTGTTCCATCTATTCTTTCTTTACAATTCCAATGTATGTTTCTCCAAGAAGTTCGTAGCGAAATTCCCTGCCACAAAGTCAGGGTGCTCCAGCAGTTTCTCATGGAAGGGAACCGTCGTATGCACGCCCTCGATGACAAACTCACCTAGCGCCCGCTTCATACGAGCCAATGCTTCGGTGCGATCTGTTCCCCAAACGATCAGCTTGGCGACCATCGAGTCATAGAAAGGAGAGATTTCGTAGCCGGGATAAACCGCACTGTCCACGCGCACACCGTAACCGCCAGGCGGCAAGTAATTGATGACCTTGCCTGGTGATGGCATAAAGTTTTTCGCTGGATTCTCCGCGTTGATTCGGCACTCGATTGCCCATCCGTTGATTTTCACATCTTCTTGTGAAAAGGATAACGGGTTGCCTGCTGCGACAGATATTTGTTCTTTGATCAAGTCGATCCCTGTGATCATCTCTGTCACGGGATGCTCTACCTGAATCCGTGTATTCATTTCCATGAAGTAAAATTGGCCGTGCTTGTCTAGCAAAAATTCAACGGTACCCGCTCCGTGGTACGAAACCGCTTTGGCTGCCGCCACCGCAGCTTGCCCCATTTGCTCGCGCAGCGCTTGATCCAGCGCAGGAGATGGCGCTTCCTCCACCAGCTTTTGATGACGACGTTGGATGGAGCAATCCCGCTCTCCCAAGTACACAGCGCTGCCGTGCTTGTCGCCCATGATTTGAATCTCCACATGCCGTGGCTCTTCCACGTATTTTTCCAAGTACACGCCGGCGTTGCCGAATGCCGTCTCCGCTTCTTTCTGGGCTTGCCGAATCGCCTTGGACAACTCATCGGCGTCAGTAGCGACACGCATTCCTCTGCCGCCGCCTCCAGCCGTTGCTTTTACGATGACGGGATAGCCAATTTTCTCCGCCACCTGCAATGCCTCATCGATGTCATCAATCAAGCCGTCTGTGCCCGGAACTAATGGAACGTTCGCTTGACTCATCGTTGCTTTTGCTACGGATTTGTCACCCATTTTGGTGATCGCTTCGGGATCGGGGCCGATAAAGGTAATCGAGCAATCTTGGCAAAGTTGGGCAAACGAAGCATTTTCCGCCAAGAAACCATAGCCAGGATGGATAGCGTCTGCCTTTGTGTGAAGAGCGACTGTCATAATCCGTGCCATGTTCAAATAACTGTCCTTGGACGCCGTAGGTCCGATGCAATACGCTTCATCCGCCAATTCTACGTGCAATGCTTCCCGGTCCGCTTCAGAAAAGACAGCGACTGTGCGTATCCCTAGTTCCTGACAAGCTCGGATAATGCGGACAGCGATTTCGCCGCGATTGGCAATCAATACTTTCGTAAACATAGGCGCACTCCTTCCTACTGAGTTTTGACAACGAGCAATGCTTTTCCATAATCGACAAACTGACCATCCACGACGAGAATTTCCGTGACGATGCCGCTAACAGTGGATGTAATGTCGGCAGAAAGCTGAAGAGCTTCCGCCGTGCAGCGTCCAACTTTTTCGCCTACTTGAACAGTCTGCCCTACTGTCACTTCCGCATAGAACAGTCCTACTCCCGGAGACATGACTTGCTGTGTCACTTCCTTGGGCACCTCAGCAACGACATTGACGGACTCAGCAGTGGCGGCTGCCTCCTGATAGCCATGCTCCACTTCGCCCACCT